>JASHYW010000580.1 GCA_030042885.1 Streptosporangiaceae bacterium
GTCCAGGGCGTCAACGTGGTCAAGAAGAACAAGAAGGTCAACTACCAGGGCAGGCGCGGCGCCAAGGAAGGCGGCATCACGCACGAGGAAGCGCCGATCGACGTGAGCAACGTCCAGCTGGCCGATCCGGACAGCAAGCAGCCCGCCCGGGTCGGCTACCGGTTCGACGACGACGGCAACAAGATCCGCGTCGCCCGTCCGAGCGGGAAGGACATCTGATGGCGACCGAGGCGCCCGTCGTGCCCAGGCTCAAGGAGCGCTACCGGAACGAGATCGCGCCGGCGCTCAAGGAAGAGTTCGGCTACGGCAACGTGATGCAGATCCCCGGGCTGACCAAGATCGTCGTGAACATGGGGGTGGGCGAGGCGGCCAGGGACGCCAAGCTGATCGAGGGAGCGGTCCGTGACCTGTCCATCATCACCGGGCAAAGGCCCGCGGTGGCCAGGGCGAGGAAGTCCGTGGCCCAGTTCAAGCTGCGCGAGGGCATGCCCATCGGCGCGCACGCCACGCTGCGCGGAGACCGGATGTGGGAGTTCCTTGACCGCCTGCTGACCATCGCGCTGCCCCGGATCCGCGACTTCCGCGGCCTGTCCGACCGGCAGTTCGACGGCCGAGGGAACTACACGTTCGGACTGACCGAGCAGCTCATGTTCCACGAGATCGATCCGGACAAGGTGGACAGGCAGCGGGGGATGGATATCACCGTCGTCACCACCGCGGCAAACGACGCCGAAGGCCGCGCCCTGCTGCGGCGGCTCGGCTTCCCCTTCAGGGAGTCAGGGACATGAGGCCGCCGGGGCACGACGGTCAGCGGTTAAGAAAAGGATCTGAGAGATGGCAAAGAAAGCCCTGATCGCCAAGCAGAAGCGCACGCCGAAGTTCAAGGTCCGCGGCTACACCAGGTGCACCCGCTGCGGGCGGCCGCGGGCCGTCTACCGCAGGTTCAGCCTGTGCCGGATCTGCTTCCGCACCATGGCGCACCGCGGCGAACTGCCCGGCATCACCAAGTCCAGCTGGTAGAACGAGCACACCGCAGGTCCCAAGGGAAACCACGGTGAGGAAGGCCTGACGGCCATGACGATGACCGACCCGATCGCAGACATGCTGACACGTCTGCGGAACGCGAACTCGGCGTACCACGAAACGGTGGGCATGCCGTACTCCAAGATCAAGTCCCACATCGCGGAGATCCTCCAGCAGGAGGGCTACATCGCCGCCTGGCGGGTGGAAGATGCCGACGTCGGCAAGAACCTCGTGATCACCCTCAAGTACGGGAACCTGCGCGAGCGCTCCATCGCCGGCATCAAGCGGGTGTCCAAGCCCGGCCTGCGGGTCTATGCGAAGAAGGACAACCTGCCCCGGGTACTCGGCGGCCTCGGCGTGGCGATCATCTCCACCTCCGGCGGGCTGATGACCGACAAGCAGGCCAAGAAGCGCGGCGTGGGCGGGGAAGTCCTCGCCTACGTCTGGTAAGGGAGGAGCTGCTATGTCAAGGATCGGGCGGCTCCCCGTGACCATCCCCGGCGGGGTGCAGGTCACCATCGACGGGCGTGATGTCACCGTGCAGGGCCCCAAGGGAACGCTGCGGCACACCGTGGCCGAGCCCATTGACGTCGTGCGCGAGGACGGGATCATCAGGGTCACCAGGCCGAACGACGAGGGACCCGTGCGCGCGCTGCACGGCCTGTCCCGCACGCTGATCGCGAACATGGTCACCGGCGTCACCGAGGGCTACCGCAAGACGCTGGAGATCGTCGGCGTCGGCTACCGGGTGCAGGCCAGGGGGAGCGATCTGGAGTTCTCGCTCGGGTTCAGCCACCCTGTGACCATTTCCCCGCCGGAGGGCATCACCTTCCGGGTGGAGGCGCCAACCAGGTTCGTCGTGGAGGGCATCGACAAGCAGAAGGTGGGCGAGATAGCCGCGCAGATCCGCAAGCTCCGCAAGCCGGACCCCTACAAGGGCAAGGGCGTGCGGTATCAGGGCGAGCAGGTCCGCCGCAAGGTCGGGAAGGCTGGGAAGTAAGTCATGGCTGGCACCAAGACCAGGTCGTACGCACGCACCAGCGGGCGGGTGCGGTCTCGCACGCAGCTGACCACGGCCGGGCGCGTGCGCCGCCACCTGCGGGTACGCAAGAAGGTCACCGGCAGCGCGAGCAGGCCGCGGCTGGTCGTCAACCGGTCGGCCCGGCACATGTTCGCGCAGATCGTCGACGACAGCGTCGGCCGCACGCTGGCCGCCGCGTCCACCCTGGACTCGACGATCCGGGTGGCCGAGGGCGACAAGACGGCCAAGGCGCGCCGGGTGGGCGAGCTGCTCGCGCAGCGCGCCGCCCAGGCCGGCATCACGACCGTGGTGTTCGACCGTGGCGGCTACCGCTATCACGGCCGCATCGCGGCGCTCGCGGACGGCGCAAGGGAAGGCGGCCTGCAACTGTGAATGAGCACAGCGATACAGAGATGAGGAAGGGCTAATGCCAGGAGCTCCGCGGCGCGGCAGCGGCGGCGAGCGGCGCGAGCGCCGTGAGGACCGGCGCGGCAACGCGGCCGATAAGCAAGCTGCCTACCTTGAGCACGTGGTCACCATCAACCGCGTGGCCAAGGTGGTCAAGGGCGGCCGCCGCTTCAGCTTCACCGCGCTGGTCGTGGTGGGCGACGGCAACGGGATGGTCGGCGTCGGATACGGCAAGGCCAAGGAGGTCCCCGCCGCGATCGCCAAGGGCGTCGAAGAGGCGAAGAAGCACTTCTTCCGGGTGCCGCGGATCGGCAGCACGATCCCGCACACGGTCCAGGGCGAGGACGCGGCCGGGGTGGTGCTGCTGAAGCCGGCCAGCCCGGGTACCGGTGTCATTGCCGGCGGCCCGGTGCGGGCCGTGCTCGAGGCCGCAGGCATCAGCGACGTGCTGTCCCGTTCGCTCGGCTCGTCGAACCCGATCAACGTGGTGCACGCGACGGTGGCCGCGCTGAAGAGCCTGAACCGTCCCGAGGAGATCGCGGCCAGGCGCGGCCTGCCGATCGAGCAGGTCGCTCCGGCCGC
>JASHYW010000581.1 GCA_030042885.1 Streptosporangiaceae bacterium
CGGAACGAGAGCTCCTCGTTCGACAAGTCCGCCCCCGGCAACTCCAGGGACTCGGCAACATCGTCGGGGTCAAGATCGATAGTGCTCGATGACTTGTCCATCCGGCGCGCCTGAAGCTCCTGAAGGCTGTCCTCAGTCAGGTCGTCGTCCGTCTTCCGCGGGCTGTCGTAATCGGTAGCCATCTGAGTACTCCATCCCCCTTCATCCGTAGTGCGCAGTCGCTGCGCGTTTGTAACGCTTTCAAGGCCGTAGTTGTGCCCGATTCCGGCGGGGAATTCTGTCACGTTCGCGCCCGGCGCACACGCGCCACGCCGAAAGTACTGACGCGGCTCCTTCCGGGCTGGTCACGCCCCTGTTCCTAGTCGGCCGGCGCGTCGCGTTCCGGATCCAGCCTGGCCAGGAAAGTCTCCAGCTGGCGGTACAGATCGGGACCGGCGGCGACCGTCATGGAGGTGCTTTCCGCCCTGCCGGACAACCCGCCGACCACCGCGCCGGCCTCGCGCGCGATCAGGCCGCCCGCGGCGTAGTCCCAGTAGTTCAGGCCGCGCTCGAAAAACGCGTCCATCCGGCCGGCCGCCACCGAGCACAGGTCCACGGCGGCGGAGCCGCCGCGCCGGATGTCCCGGATGCAGGGCAGCAAGGCCGCGATCACCTCGCCCTGCACCCGGCGGCGCCCCGCATCGTATCCGAAACCGGTTCCCACCAGCGCCTGGCCCAGCGTCACGCCGGCCGTACAGCGCAGCGCGACGGTTTCCCCGTGCCGGTGCAACCACCCGCCCCCGCCCGCCACCGCGGTGAACGTCTCGCCGTAGCGTGGCACCTCGACCACCCCGGCCAGCACGGTGCCGTCCACTTCGGCGGCGATGGAAACGGCCCAGTCGGGCAGGCCGTAGAGGTAGTTGACGGTCCCGTCGAGCGGGTCCACCACCCACCGCACCCGGCCCGTGTCCCCCGCAGCGTCCAGGACGACCTGGCCGCCGAGGGTCTGGCCGCCTTCCTCGCCGAGGACCGCGTCGCCGGGACGGACCGCGCGGATCCGCCCGGTGATCAGCGCTTCGGACCGGCGGTCCATCTCCGTGACCACATCGGTCGGGCTCGACTTGGTGCGGACGACCTGGGGACGCTCCTCGCCCCGCCACGAGGCCAGCAACCGCCCCGCCTCGGCCGCCACGTCCGCCGCGATCCGCAGCAGGGCCTCGGGGTCGGTCACCGGGGCCTGCTACAGCAGTCCGCCGGGCAGTCCTGCGCCGCCACGCCCATCGTCCCCAGGGCCGCGGGCGGCGGGCCGACGGGCAGCGCCATGCGCTCCCGGACCAGGTCGCTGATCATCGACGCGAACCGAGGACTGGTGCCGGGCGTGGCGGCTCGCGCGAACGCGAGCCCCAGGGATCCGGCCATCTGTGCCGCCTCGACGTCCAGGTCATGCCGGACCTCCATGTGGTCGGACACGAACCCCACCGGGATGACCACCACGGCCCTGGTTCCCGACTTCGCCAGCTCGCCGAGACGGTCACACACGTCGGGTTCCAGCCATGGCACCGACGGCGGTCCGCTCCGGCTCTGGTAGGCCAGCGACCACGGGTGGCGACCCTCGCAGATCCGTTCGGCGATCAGGCGGGCAGCCTCGGTCAGCTCGGCGACGTACCGCCCCCCGCGCGTCTTCCGGTTCTCCTTCAGTGGACCGCTGGCCTCGGCCATCGCGACTGGGACGCTGTGGGCGGTGAACACCAGGTGAGCCTCCTCGCGCACCTCGGCGGGGAGGGTGGCCAGCGCCGCGCGCGCGCTGTCGGCGAAGGGCTCGATGAATCCCGGGTGGTTGAAGAAGCGCCGGATCTTGTCGATCCGAGGCGCATCGGGCCCGGCGGCGGCGCGGGCCCGCTCGATGTCGTCCAGGTATTGCCTGCAGCTGGAATACGAGCTGTACGCGGAGGTCACGAAGGCGACGGCCCGCCGGACGCCCTCATCGGCCATGGCCCGGACCACATCGGTCAGGTACGGCGTCCAGTTCCGGCTCCCCCAGTAGACGGGCAGCGGCAGGCCGCTGGCGGTCAAGTCGGCCCGCACGGCGGCCAGCAGGTCCCGGCACTGCTGGTTGATCGGGCTCACCCCGCCGTACGCGTAGTAGTGCTCGGCCACGGCCGCCAGCCGTTCGCGCGGGACACCGCGGCCGCGGGTGACGTTTTCCAGGAACGGCATCACGTCGGCGGGCCCTTCCGGACCGCCGAACGAGACAAGCAGGAACGCATCGTAGGCCGGCATGCCTCCATCCAACCAGGGCCGGATATGTGCCATTCCCGCAGGGTGGACGGCCTAGCCCGGCTCGGTTGCCGCCAGAAATCGGTTGTCCGGGTCCCTGGCCCAGCGATAGGACCTCAGGGGTTGTTCTGAGCGTATTCGCCGGCCAGCGCGAGCACCTCGTTGACGTACCAGGTCGCGTGGTTGTAGTCGAAGATCGCCGAGGCCAGCGTGGCGCTGTTCGCGCCGCCGTCGGCGCACAGCAGGCGCGCGGCCGATGGGACGGCGTCCAGCGGATTCATGATGTCCGGCACAGCGGGCGGGCCGAACCCGGTGATGCCCCAGATCGCCCAGGTGGACGGCAGGAACTGCATGGGACCCAGCGCTCCCGCGCTGGACGGGCCGTCGTTGGCGCCATCCCCGCTCTCGATCTGGGCGATGGCGGCCAGCACGGTCCAGGGCAGGCCCTGACAGTACTGGGCGGCCGAGGCCTTGAACAGGTCCAGCCAGTTGGCGGGCACGCCCGCCGGGACGTTCGTCGCCACCGCCAGCTTGCTCGCCGTGACCAGGGCATACGACACGAGGTTCACCACCTGGCCGCCCTTGCCGATGACCGACTGGACCTGGGCCATCAGGGTCTTCAAGTTCGCCTGGGGAGCGCTGATCAGGACCGCGAAATTGCGGGCCAGCCCCAGCTGTGCGGACCTGGTCAGGTTCACGATCGCGTCCGCGCCGGGCACGCCCAGCGCGGCCGGCCCGCCGAACCGCACCTGCTCGACGATCGCGGCCGATACCGGATAGGACTTCCCCCCGGTCAGGTGCAGCCTGCGGGCCGCGGCGCTGGTGCTGATGAGCTGTCCCTGGCCCAGGTCGGCCCAGACCGTGGCCGAGGCGGCCGTGGACAACGGCGTCCAGGGCCGGAACGCCTGCGGCGAGACGCCGAGCACGTTGGCGGTGTGGCCGTTGACCGTGATCTTCCCGCCGTCGACGGGCAGCGCCGCCGTCACCCCGCCCAGCTTGCCGATCTTGGCCAGCTGCGCGGCGGTGATCCCCCCGGGGGCCGCGGCGATAAGGTCAGGCACGGACGGCCCCCGGCTGAGATTCGCATCCCCTGATGCCGGGGGCCCGGCGACCTGCGGGGGAATCGGCACCGAAGCCGACGAGACGTGCGAGGAGGGGATGCCAGAAGCACCAGAGCCAATGGTGGCATGAGCCGCCGGAACCGCGAATCCTGCTATGCCCACGCACGTCGCGGCCACGGCGGCGGTCCTTAGGGCGGCACAGCGCAGGTCATGGGACAGCACAATGTATATGACGATATAAGGCGTCTACGCCAACAGAAAGCCCCAAACACGTTCTTAAACAGATCTGCGGCGGCGCCAAAGAGATCTTCGGCGGGCCCGGCATCATCCGATGGCGGCGAACCGGATGTCCGCAGGCATCAGCGCATCCGGACCGCGCTCCGGCCGGTGATCAACGAGGCCAGGTCCTCGGGCCGGAACCCGCCCAGCCGTGACCACAGGCCATAGTAGGGCGGGAACGGCGCCTGGGCCTGCACGCCGACCAGGTGCTCGATGGCCGAGATCACGGCGGCCCGCCGGGCGTCGGCATCGTCCGGCAGGTCGGGGCGGTCCAGTAGCAACTGCCGGCTGAGCAGGGCCCGGTTGAGCGCCCGCAGGCTCACCACCTCTGGCGGCACCGACGGTCATCCTCAGTAGCAGATGTTCGTATGGAGGCGGGCCGCAGGCAGCGGATGGGCGAGCGCCTGCACGGTGCGCCAGTCGGCGGGCCGGTGCAGCACCACGTAACCGTCGTCGGCGAACACCAGCGCGTACCCGTGCGCCTGCAGGTAGGCCAGTTCCTGGGCCTGCTGGCTGGGCGAGCAGAACGGGAAGTCGAGCCCGAGAGTGTCCCCGACCACCCACGGTGCCCACCGGGGTGTCCCGTCCAGCAGCAGCACCGTGTCCCGGCCGGACAGCCGCGGGCCGAGGTTGTTGGACGCCTCCACCTCCACTCCGGAGGGCACGTGCGCGACCGCGGCAGCGGCCGCCCGCATCCGCGCATTGACCCCGTAGAAGCCCGGGTGCAGCAGCGGGCCGAACGGTGAGGAGGGGAAATAGACCAGAGCGGCGGCGCAGATCGCGGCGGCCCACAATGTCGCCGGCGGCCACGGCGAGCCGCCACGGCGCAGCCACGCA
>JASHYW010000582.1 GCA_030042885.1 Streptosporangiaceae bacterium
AGTTCGCAGCAGTTCGCGCGACCGGGCCGCCCGCCCGGTCGCGCACGGTTCTGCCCCATCGTCCCGGGGCGAAAGCAGCCAAGACCCATAGGAGACAAACGATGTCGATGTTCACCGGCCAGCAAGGCCAGGACGGCCCCGCGTGGGAGCCGGAGGCGGCCGATACCCGGCTGGCCAAGACGGCCGGAGCCGACCCGGCCGGCGTGTTCACCTCTGACCTGTCGGTCTCCGAGTACGTGCTGCTTGGCGAGGCCGGGTTCGAGCCGCTCGGTTTCGTGGTCGGCTCCTCGATCTATCACGTCGGCCTGCAGATCGGGCGGTGGGGCCGCAACCAGGAGCTGCAGGTCCTGACCCAGGCCATGTATAACGCCAGGGAGCTCGCCATGGCCAGGATGCGGGCCGAGGCCGACCACCTGGGCGCCGACGGCATCGTCGGCGTGCAGCTGCGGATGCAGATGTACGCCTGGGGGCAGGGGTGCCTGGAGTTCGTGGCGACCGGCACCGCCGTCCGCCACCTGTCCGGCCAGGGCGCGCACCGCGCGCCCGACGGCCGCGCGTTCACCTCCGACCTGTCCGCCCAGGACTTCTTCCGGTTGCTGGCCGCCGGGGCGGTGCCGGTCGCCTTCGTGCTCGGCACCTGCGTGTACCACATCGCGCACCAAGGCGTCATGCAGTCGATGCGCCAGACCGGCCAGAATCAGGAGATGCTGCAGTTCACCCAGGGTGTCTACGAGGCCCGCGAGCTGGCGCTGGCACGGATGCAGGCCGAGGCGGAAGCAGCCCAGTCGTCCGGCATCGTCGGCGTCACCGTGGAGGTCAAGAACCACGTCTGGGGCGAGCACGCGACCGAGTTCCTGGCCACCGGCACTGCGGTCCGGCGGCTCGCCGACGAGCACCGGCTGCCGGAGACCTCCCCCAAGCCCACCTTCACGCTAGGCCTGGACAGCTAGGGCTCCGGCGGGCGCGGCGGACTCGATGTCGTCGAAGCCGACGACCGACAGCCGTTCCGGCAGCCGGTGGGCGGAGGAGGATTTCGGAGAGCAGAAAGACGTCCACGCTGGCATCAGCCGTGACGCGATCAACCAGCCCCGAGCGGGCCGAACGTCCTGCCGCCGCCAGCGCCGAATGGTGGCGGCAGGCGGTCGTCGCGACCCCTAGCGCCCGGGGTGACCCCGAGTGCCAGCGGCGATCTCGTCCGCACCCCGGGTGTTGATCACCCGGTCCGCCGGGATGCCGAACTTCTCGGCCCGGACCGTGCCGCTGCCGAGCCAGTCGAGCTGGCCCGGCGCGTGCGCGTCGGTGTCGATGGCGAACAGGCAGCCGGTCTCGGCCGCCAGCCGCAGCAGCGGATCCGGCGGGTCCATGCGCTCCGGCCGGCAGTTGATCTCCACTGCGACGCCGTGCTCGCGGCAGGCGGTGAACACCGTCCCGGGGTCGAACACCGACTCCGGCCTGCGGCCGCGCCCTCCGAGCAGCCTGCCGGTGCAATGGCCGAGCACGTCGGTGTGCGGGTTGCAGATCGCGGTCACCATCCGCTGTGTCATCGGCCCGGCGGGCATCCGCAGCTGGGAGTGGACGCTGGCCACCACGACGTCGAGCAGGCCGAGCAGGTCGTCGCGCTGGTCGAGCGAGCCGTCCTCGAGGATGTCGACCTCGATCCCGGTCAGGATCCGGAACGGGGCCAGGGCCGCGTTCAGCTCGCTGACCAGCTCGAGCTGGGCCTCCAGGCGCTCGGCGGACAGCCCGTTGGCCACGGTCAGCCGCGGTGAGTGGTCGGTCAGCGCGATCCACTCGTGCCCCAGGGCCCGGGCCGCCTCGGCCATCTCACCGGGCGGGCTGCCGCCGTCGGACCAGTCCGAGTGGGTGTGGCAGTCGCCGCGCAGCGCCGCGCGCAGGCCGCCGCGCTCCGGCGGCGGCTGCTCGGAGAGTAGCCGGGCCAGGTAGCCCGGCTGCTGCCCGGCCGCAGCCTCGGTGATGACCTGGGCTGTGGTCGCGCCGATCCCCGGCAGCTCCTGCAGTGTGCCCGTGCTGATCCGGCGCTCCAGCTCGCCCGGCCCCAGTTCGCCCAGCACCTGCGCGGCCCGGCGGAAGGCCCGGACGCGGTACGTCGGCGCGCCGCCCCGTTCCAGCTCGAATGCGATCTGCCGCAGCGCCTGCACCGGGTCCACTGATGTTCTCTACCCAGGTCGTTCCGTCGGCATCCCCGGCGAATCCGGCAGAGAATCGTCGCCGGCCGCCGCGGCGCGGCCCTGGAGGTGTACGAGCAGACCAGGAAGCGCCTGGTCGGCCAGCTCGGCGTGGAGCCCTCCGCCGAGCTGGCCGCCCTGCACCTGGAGATCCTCCGCGACGAACCCCCCGCCGAGCCTGTCCCGCCATCCCCCAGCCTGCCAGCCTCATCAACCACGGCAGCCGCACCAACACCAACCTGCGCGCCGAATACGTACGTGAACAGCAGCAGGCGCTGACATCCCGCTGACGCGCCGCCGTCCCGCCCTGTGAGATAACTACAAAACCAGGACCTCTCCAGAACGGGGATGCCATGTTCCACGTGGACTCCGAGGTCGGCCGCCTGCGCCAGGTGGTCCTGCACCGCCCTGACCTCGAACTCAAGCGCCTGACTCCGGACAACGCCGCCGACCTGCTGTTCGACGACGTGCTGTGGGTGAGCCGGGCCCAAGCCGAGCATGACGCGTTCGCCGCGGCGCTGCGCTCGCGCGGCGTGGTGGTGCACTACTACGGCGACCTGCTGGCCCAAACTCTGGACATCCGCCAGGCGCGCGACTACATCCTGGACCGGGTGTTCGACCCGCGCTGGCACGGCCCGCTGGCGGCCGATACGCTGC
>JASHYW010000583.1 GCA_030042885.1 Streptosporangiaceae bacterium
CGAATCCGCCCGGGGCAAACGGCAGCGCGCGCACATCCGCGCGCACGAACGCGACATCGGCATGTTCGGCGGCGGCCCGGTGCAACGCGGTCTGGGACAGGTCGATCCCGGCGGCCCGCCAGCCCACCGAGGCCAGATATCCGGCCTCGGTGCCCAGGCCGCAGCCGACGTCCAGGCCGCGGCCGCCGCGGGGCAGCCAGCCGTCGCCCAGCGCTGCGATCAGTTCGGGTGAGGGCCGCGACAGATGCCACCACCGTTAGGTGCCGTCAGCATAGTGGTCGGCCGTGCCGATAGTCTGACCCTCCGCTCGCGCCCCGCAGCGCGAAAGCGAGCAGCCGCAGCGTCACGGGCCGTGACCCGAGCGGCAGATCACGATCACGACCTCACGCGCCCGAGCCGCCGCTCGGCGCGGCTAGCGGACCGCTAACCATCACCGAGCGGGCGGTACAGATAGGGGTCATCTGTGCTGGCCGCGGCCTGTTACAAGGCGGGGGAGCTGGTGGGCCCGGTGTCTTCTGATTCGCTTCTTGCGGCGTTCACCAGTTCCGAGATGTGATGCGGTGGCCGGTCGACATCCCAGGCCAGGACGACCTGGCCGGGCGGGATGTCGTCGACACGGACGAACGTTACCGCGGTCGGAGCGATGGTAGCGGTAATCGGGACCGGCAGGTACGCCACCCCGCGGCCCGCACGCACGTAAGCGACGATTTCTTCCATGTCATGGACGTAGGGCCCAGGTGGCGGGTGGCTGCCGTCTGGACGCGGGTCGAAGGTCCAGAAGGCGTTCCATTCGGGGGACGCGTCGGCATAGCGGAGAACCGGCTCGTCGGCCAGCTGAGCGATTCCGACGGACGTCATTCCGGCCAGCGGGTGCCCGGCGGGCAAGGCCACACAGACCGGTTCCTGGTACAGCGCCCGTATCTCCAGCCCTTCCGTGGGCAGCGGCAGGCGGACAAACCCGGCGTCAACTCGCCCATCGCGGAGCGCGGCGGCATGGTTCCACCACCGCAAGCGCTGCAGCAAGATCTCAACCCCTGGATGGCTGTGCGCAAACTTCGCCATCACTGGGGCAATGTCCATGCCGAGCATGAACCCGACAGTTAGGCTCCGCCCGCTTTCTTGGGCGCGGCGGGTCTGGGCGATGGCGGCTTGGCTGTCAGCGAGCAGCCGCGCGCCGTCTTCGGCAAGTCGCTTGCCAGCGGGCGTGAGCGTGACTTGTCTGCTGCTGCGCTCGAGTAGCTCGACACCAAGCTCCTCCTCGAACTGGCGAATCTGGCGGGACAGGGCGGGCTGGGTGATGTAGAGCGCCGCCGCAGCCCGGCCAAAGTGCAGCCGTTCGGCGACCGCCACGAAGTAGCGGAGCTTCCGCAGATCCAGGTCCATCCTGCCCGCACTCCTTTGACGTGCGTCAATGCCCAGTGGTTATCGCTGCTGACCATACAAGCCTTGGACGCCGTCGACGACCTCGTGCGAGAACGGAAGCGCAGATCTAGGCAATCACACAGGGCTGGTCATGAACGACACCCGGCAGGGCCGCGGTCGTCACCGGCGGGTGACCACCTACTCACACCCGCCCTCGGCGACTGAGCGGCATTCTGACCCGGCGAGATCATGGCGGGGCCACAACGCCTACCACAGCCAGAGGCCGTACACATAGGAGGACATGTCATGACTGGGAGCCAGACGGGTAAAGTCGCAATCGTCACCGGCGGATCGGCAAATATCGGCAAGCTGTTCGCCGAGGCGCTGGCGTCAGACGGCGCGGACGTCGTCGTCCACTACAACAGCCCCCGCCGCGCCGGCGAGGCGCAAGGCGTCGTCAATGACCTGAAGGCGCGCGGCGTCGAGGCGGTCTCCCATCAGGGGGACCTGACCAGCAATGCTGAGATCGCCCGCCTGGTCGACACGACCATCGAGCGGTTCGGCCACTGGGACATCCTAGTGAACACGGCGGGCCTGATCGTCCGCAAGCCGCTCGCCGAGACCACCGAGCAGGAGTACGACAACTCATTCGCGATCAACGCGAAGATCCCGTTCTTCCTGATGGCCGAGGCCTTCAGCAAGATGGCCGACAACGGGCGCATCATTAACATCGTCACTACCCAGGTAGCGGTCACCGCGGCGACCTACTCCGCCTACGCCGGCAGCAAGGCCCCCGTGGAGCACTTCACCAAGGCCTTCGCCAAGGAGGTCGGCGGCCGGGGCATCACCGTGAACTGCATCGCCCCGGGCCCGCAGAAGACCAGCTTCTTCTACAACGCCGAGACCCCGCAGACGATCGCCTGGCTGTCCGGCATGACCATCTCCGGTGACCTTGGCGACCCGGCCGACATCGTCCCGGTCATGCGGTTTCTGGCCGCGCCCGAGACCCGGTGGGTCACAGCCCAGACGGTTTACGTCAATGGCGGCATGATCTCGCCCATCAACTGACGAGCTGCCCGGCAATCTCCGTCACACCTAACACTGGAGGAGCATCAGTGATGTCCAAGACCATCCTCGTCACCGGGGCCTCCAGCGGCTTCGGCGCGATCACCGTGCGCGCTCTGGCCGACGCCGGGCACACCGTCTACGCCGGCATCCGCGACATCGCTGGCCACAATCAGCAGGCCGTCGCAGACGCTGCCGGCTACGCCAAGACCAGGCAGGTCCAGCTGCGCAGTGTCGAGCTCGATGTCAGCGACCAGCCCTCGGTAGACATGGCGATCCAGCACATCCTCGCCGAGACCGGCCAGATCGACGTCGTGGTACACAATGCAGGCCGCATGGTCCTCGGCCCGCTCGAGGCGTTCACCCCCGAGCAGCTCACCGAGCTCTACGACATCAACGCCGTGTCCACCCAGCGGGTCAACCGCGCTGTCCTGCCGCACCTGCGGGCCCAAGGCGACGGGCTGCTGGTCTGGGTTGGCTCCACCAGCACCCGCGGCGGCACCCCGCCCTACCTCGGCCCCTACTTCGCCGCCAAGGCCGCCGAGGACTCCCTAGCGGTCAGCTACGCCGCCGAACTAGCCCGCTTCGGCATCGACACCACCATCATCGTCCCTGGCTCGTTCACCACAGGAACCAACCACTTCGCCCACGCCGGGCACCCAGCCGACACCGGTATCGCCGAGGCTTACGACAAGCTCTACCCCGACCTGGTACAGCAGCTCAGCCGCCGGCTTGCCGCCCTGGCCCCGCCCGGCGCAGACCCGGCCCAGGTCGCCGCCGCGATCGTCCGCGTTGTCGGCACCCCCAAGGGCCAGCGTCCGTTCCGGGTCCACATCGACCCCGCCGACGACGGGGCCGAGACCGTCAACCGCGTCGGCGACCTGGTCCGCAGGGACTTTTACCGCCGCATTGGCCTCGATGACCTGCT
>JASHYW010000584.1 GCA_030042885.1 Streptosporangiaceae bacterium
CGCGAGCTGATGCGCGGGTACCTTCAGTCGCTTCCTGGCGGTAGCCTTCTTGTGGTGCGCGCGAACGCCGCGGCCGCGCACGCAAGCCAGACGGATCTCGCCGCGGATCTGGACCTGGTGATACGCAGTTTGCTGCGGCGGCAGGTTGGGGCACAGGTCAGTAATGGCAGACACAGGCACAGATAAGGGAACGGCCCGCACGGTCACGTTGCCCGCGCGGCTGCTCATGCTCCCTATCGCGGGCTACCGGCGGTTCGTGAGCCCTCTGCTGGGGCCGCGGTGCAGGTTCGCACCCTCGTGCAGCGAGTATGCGCTCACCGCGCTGGCCGAGCATGGCGCGCTGCGCGGGCTCTGGCTCGCGGTGACACGCATCGCCCGGTGCCACCCGTTCCATCCAGGCGGTTACGACCCGGTGCCGCCCGCCAAGCCCGCGAGGAGCTGACCGGTGAGCATTCTCAACCCGCTGGCCGACCTGGTGGCATGGGTGATCATGCGGATCCATGCCGTCATGGGCGCCATCTTCGGCCCCGACACCGGAGCGGCCTGGGGCCTGTCCATCGTGATCCTGGTCGTCCTGATCCGGCTGTGCCTGATCCCGCTGTTCGTCAAGCAGGTGCACGCCCAGCGTAAGATGGCCCAGCATGCGCCGCAACTGGCCGAGCTGCGCAAGAAGTACAAGAACGACAAGCAGCGTCTCAACGAAGAGACGATGAAGTTCTACAAGGAGAACGGGGTCAACCCGCTCGCCGGCTGCCTGCCGATGATCCCGCAGATGATCATCTTCTTCTCCTTGTTCTACGTGCTGCGCGCGATCGCCGAGTGGAAGTACCCACAGCCGCCCAAGTACGGGCTGACGGTCCCGGTGCTGGAAAGCGCGCAGAAGGCGACGATCTTGGGCGTGCACCTGTACGACAAGCTGCTCCTCCCGCATACGCCGGGCATGGGGCTCGGTGCCTCGATCGTGGCCGCGATAACGGTGACGATCAGCGCGGCGACGACGTTCATGACCGTCCGGCAGAGCTCCAAGCGTGGTCTCATGCAGACCAGCGTGGACCCGGACAACCCGATGGCCCAGTCGCAGAAGTACATGATGTACATCGTCCCGTTCTTCTCGCTGACGGGCCTGTACTGGCAGTACGGGCTGGTGCTGTACTGGGTGACCACAAACATGTGGACGCTCGGCCAGCAGTACTTCATGTTCCGGAACTGGAGCACGGCTTCCCCGCCGCCCGCGGGCGCCGCCGCCCGGGCGACCGTCACCCCTATCCGCGCAGCGCAGAGCTCACTGCGGCCCCCGTCCGGTGCGAAGACCGGGACCGCGAAGGCCGCATCCGGCGGCACGAAGACGGCCGGTGCCCCGAAGCCTGCAGCCGGCAGCGCGCGGACGGGGACAGGCACCGGCCGGCCGGGGGCCGGCGCGCCGCGGGCCAAGGAAGGGTCGGGTGCCGGTGCCAGGGCGGCCCCGGTGCAGACTGGTTCAGCGCGCGGCGACGCCGCAGCAGCGTCCCCGAACGGGCAGAATCACGGCGCCAAGCGCGGGCTGCTGGGGCTGGGCAGGCCGAAACAAGAACCCGCGCCCGAGCCGGAAGTGCCCACGACCAAGGTCGTGCGGCAGCAGCCGGTACGGCAGGCCAGAAGCAAGCGGTCGGGCAAGCGGTGATTACCGCGCATACCACGTGGAAGGTCCAGCCCGCGAGCCAAAGGGGCGCGGCGCCGCCTGGACCGAGGAGCGAAAGCGACGAGGGCCCGCCGCCACAGGCGGCCAGGTGAGCAAGGCGGGGCAGATGAAGCGGGATGGGGAGGCGGGCGGGGCCCCGGAGGCGAGTGGGAGTACACAGTGAGCCAGCAGGACGTGGAGGTCACGGACGCGGCGGATGTGCTCGACGAGGCCGAGGCGACCCCGCAGCTCAGCGACCTGGAGCTCGAGGGTGATATCGCCGCGGACTACATCGAAGGCCTGCTTGACATTGCGGACCTGGACGGCGACATCGACATGGATGTCGAGGGCGACCGGGCCGTGGTGTCCGTGGTCGGAGCGACCCTGGAGGAACTGGTCGGCGACGACGGCGAGGTCCTCGAGGCGCTTCAGGAGCTGACCCGGCTGGCGGTGCACCGGCAGACCGGCATGCGGGCCAGGCTGATGCTCGACATCGGAGGCTACCGGGCGCGGCGGCGTGCGGAGCTGGCCGACTACGGGCGCAGCGTGGCCGAGGAGGTCGCGCGGACCGGCGAGCCCAAGACCCTGCAGGCCATGTCGCCGTTCGAGCGCAAGATCATCCACGACGCGGTGGCGGCCGCTGGCCAGCGGAGCGAGTCCGAGGGCGAGGAGCCCAACCGGCGGGTGGTGGTCTTCCCCGCCCAGTGAGTCTCGCCCACCTCCCCATGCCCCCTTCACTGTTCCGGCTAGCGAGCACGGGCCCTTGTAGCCCGTGCGAGCGGCCGGTGAGCGTCGTCCGGTCCCGGCTAGCGAGCATGGGCCTTTATGGCCCGTGCGAGCGGACTGTGGCCCGCAGGGCATTCCGGACGGCGCGAACCTCCCAGGCCAGCACGGTGGCCCGCAGGGCATTCCAGATGCCGCGAACGTCTGGGGGTGCACAGTGATGCCCCGGCATCCCGTGATCGCTGGCATGCCCGACCCTGGCCCGGCGGCCGGGGACGCCGGTGCCGTCGTGCCGGTACCGCGGAGTGCTGACATCGTGTTTGGATCAGCACTGTCCGTAGCGATCAGGTTCGCGGGCCTGCTGGCCACGCGCGGGCTGGAGCAGGGCCTGGTCGGCCCGCGCGAGGTGCCCAGGCTCTGGGATCGGCACCTGCTGAACTGCGCGGTCGTGGCCGAGCTCATCGACGGGCGATGCCGGACGCTGGTGGACATCGGCTCCGGCGCAGGCCTGCCCGGCTTGGTGCTGGCCATGGTATTGCCGGATGTGGCGGTTACCCTGCTCGAGCCCATGGAGCGGCGTTGCCGGTTCCTGGCCGAGTGCGTGACCGAGCTGGAGCTCGCGAACGTGACCGTGCTGCGAGAGCGCGCCGAGGATGCCACGGTCAAGGCGGATGCGGCGACGGCCCGGGCCGTCGCCCCGCTAGCCCGGCTGGCCGAGCTCGCCATCCGCGTGGTACGGCCGGGAGGGATGGTTCTGGCGATCAAGGGGCGTACTGCCGTGCAGGAGCTGACGGATGCCGAGCCGGTCCTGCGCCGGATTGGTGCGCGCAGCGCCGAGGTTGTGCGGGCGGGGCACGGTAAGGTCGTTCCTGCGACTACCGTCGTGCGGTTCTTCGCTAGATGAGCTAGATGAGGCAGGGCACAGGTGGGGCTCAGCTACGGCCAGCAGGGCACAACTGGGGGTTCCGGGGGGATCGGCCCCCCGGAAGCCAGCACTGGGCTGGGCTGGCCGGCCGGGCCCCTGGCCGAAAGGCCGGCCGACGCCGCGCTGGCCGGCGCGACCGCCGGGCTCGGGGGGCTGGGCTGGCCCGGCGCGGACTGGGACCCGGGCGCAGGCCGAGGATCGAGAGGCGTTCAGGTGTACCGTGAAAGGCCCGGAATCGGGACAGGGGGGAGTGCCGGGGACGCCGGCCGGCGCGTGGAGCCGCCGGCTGCGCCGGCTCCACGCGGAACGAGGCCGGCCGTCGTACCCGAGATGCCGCGCGATCAGGCGGATACGCCGATAGGGCGAGCGGCGGCGGCTGCGATCGGCGTGCGGGGCCTGGCCCGCCAGCTGTGGCCGCGCCCGCCCCGCTGCCGGATCATGACGATCGCGAACCAGAAGGGCGGGGTCGGCAAGACGACCACGGCGGTCAACCTGGCCGCCAGCCTGGCGCAGCACGGCTCCCGCGTCCTGGTGATCGACCTTGATCCGCAGGGTAACGCGTCGACCGCGCTCGACGTGGTGCATCACGCGGGTGTTTCCTCCGTCTACGACGTGCTCGTCGAGGATCGCCCGCTGGCCGGCATCGTGCGCCCGGTCGCGGAGATGCCGGGCCTGTTCTGCGCGCCGGCCACGATAGACCTCGCGGGCGCGGAGATCGAGCTGGTCCCGATGGTGGCCAGGGAGTTGCGGCTCGCCAAGGCGCTGCGGGCCTACGACACCTCGCAGTTCGACTACGTCTTCGTGGACTGCCCGCCCTCGCTTGGGCTGCTGACCGTGAACGCGCTGGTCGCGGGGGAAGAAGTGCTGCTTCCCATCCAGTGCGAGTACTACGCGCTGGAGGGTGTCCAG
This sequence comes from Streptosporangiaceae bacterium, assembly GCA_030042885.1. The sequence continues at coordinate 4,215 of JASHYW010000584.1, forward strand.
CAGTTGCTCAACACCGCCGAGCTGGTGCGGGTCAACTTCAACCCGGGACTGTACATCTCCACCGTGCTGCTGACGATGTACGACGGCCGCACCCGGCTCGCGGCCGACGTGGCGGAGGATGTGCGCGCCCACTTCGGCGCGTCCGTCCTGCGCACCATCATTCCGAGAAGCGTCCGGGTGTCGGAGGCGCCGAGCAGGGGGCAATCGGTGATCACCTATGACCCGGGGTCGAGCGGCGCGATTGCCTACACGGAGGCGGCGAAGGAATTGGCGATGCAGCCGGCCGGAACCGGCCAACGCGGCTAGATCGGGAAGAGTCAGTGGCACAGCAGAGGCGAGGCCTCGGCAGGGGGCTCGGGGCGCTGATCCCGTCTTCCCCGCTGCTGGCCGACGGCGATGCCGCGCGCGGCACGGCCGCCCTCCCGGCCGCCGGCCAGGTGCCGGTCCGGGAACCGGACGTCCCAGCGTCGCTGGCCGAGGTGACCGGCGCCCGCTACGAGGAAATCGCGATTACCGCCATCACCCCGAACCCGCGGCAGCCGCGGCGGAGCTTCGACGAGGACACGCTCGATGAGCTGGCCGAATCCATCAGGCAGGTCGGCTTGCTACAGCCCGTGGTCGTCCGCACCGCAGGGCCCGGCAGGTACGAGCTCGTCACGGGCGAGCGCAGGTGGCGCGCCGCCCGGCAGGCCGGCCTGAACGAGATCGGCGCTATCGTCAAGCAGACGCAAGACGACGACATGCTCAGGGACGCGCTGATCGAGAACCTGCACCGCCAGCAGCTCGACCCTCTGGAAGAGGCCGCAGCCTACCAGCAGCTACTGGACGATTTCGGCGCCACCCACGAGGAACTCGCGCGCAAGGTGGGCCGCTCACGCCCGCACATCACCAATACCCTCCGGCTGCTGAACCTGCCGCCAGCCGTCCAGAAGCGGGTAGCGGCCGGGGTGCTCACCGCCGGCCACGCCCGGGCCTTGCTCGGCTTGGAGGATCCTCAAACGCAGGATCACCTGGCCAGCCGGATCGTGGCCGAGGGCCTGTCGGTCCGGGCCGTCGAGGAGATCGTTGCGGTCGGGCTCGAGGAGCCGTCGCCGCGCCGAACGGCGCGCACCGCGGCCAAGCCACCCACTGCTCCCGCGCTCCGCCATCTAGCCGACCGCCTCTCCGACCTGTTCGAGACCAGGGTCAAAGTGGAACTGGGACGGCGCAAGGGGAAGATCGTCGTCGAGTTCGCGACCATCGATGACCTGGAGCGGATCGTGAAGGCGATGAGCCCCGACCTGTCCGGACGGGAGCCTTCCGCGTAGCTGGCCGACGGCTGTTTCACCGTAATGTTTCACGGGAAACGTCGGCGAGCGTCCCTGCCTACTGATCAGCCGTGGCGCGGATGTCGGCCACGAAGGCGTCGACATTGGCTTCTGAGGTGTCGAAGGCCGGCATCCACCGGACGATGGACTCGCGTTCATCCCACACGTGGAAGGTCCACTCGCGCTGCAGGGCCGCGATGTGCCGCGGGCGGAGCCGGGCGAAGACCGCGTTGGCCTGAACCGGGTAGACCATCTCGACGCCGGCCATGCCGGCCACACCGTCGGCGAGCCTGCGGGCCATGGCGTTGGCGTGGGCCGCGTTCGCCCGCCACAGCTCGTTGTGCAGCAGCGCGCCGAACTGGGCCGCCACGAAGCGCATCTTGGAGGTCAGTTGCGTCTGCTGCTTGCGGAGGTACGGCACGTCGGCGGTCAGGCCCGGGCGCATCACGATCAGAGCCTCCGCACCCATCGCGCCGTTCTTCGTGCCGCCGAAGCTGAGCGCGTCCGTGCACTCCGCCAGTTCCGCCAGCGGGCAGTCAAGGTAGGCGGCCGCGTTGGCCAGGCGGGCCCCGTCGAGGAACACCCGCAATTCGCTGGCCCGGCAGAAGTCGGCGAGCTTCCGCAGTTCGGCGAGCGTGTAGCAGGTGCCGAGCTCGGTCGACTGGGTGATGGCGACCACGCCCGGCTGGGCGAAGTGCTCGTCACCGCGCCCGGACAGCCGCCCGGCGATCAGCTCGGGAGTCAGCTTGCCGTCCGGCGCCGGCACCGTGAGGAGCTTGGTGCCGAGCAGCCGCTCGGGGGCACCGCACTCGTCGGTGTTGATGTGGGCCGACTCCGCGCAGATGACGGCCTCGTGCCTGCGCAGCAGGACGCTGAGCCCGAGGACGTTGGCGCCGCTGCCGTTCAGCACCAGGAAGGCGCCACCGTCGGCGCGGAACGTCTCGCGCAGGTCGGCGGTGACCTGCCCGGTCCACTCGTCGGCGCCGTAGGCGACCGCATCGCCCGAGTTGGCGTCCATGATCGCGCGGAGCACCGCTGGATGCACGCCCGCGTGGTTGTCGCTGCCGAAGCTCTTGCGCCCTGTCATGGGTACGAGCCTAGGGGACGGGCCGTGGCCGGACCCGGAGGCCCGGGCGCGCAGCCTATGCGCCGCGGGTGGCGGCGAGCTGCAGCAGGCTGACGCAGGTGGCCCCGAACGAGTGGCCCGACGCCTCGAGCGCCATCGGCAGGGTGCTGGTCTCCGTCATGCCCGGCGAGACATTGACCTCGAGGAAGTGCGCCGTGTCCTCCTCGTCCACGATCAGGTCGGTCCTGGACA
>JASHYW010000585.1 GCA_030042885.1 Streptosporangiaceae bacterium
CCCGCAGGTTCGGCTGGACGACAAGCACCGACCCGGTGAAGATCGAGGCCGAGGTGGGGGCGCTCATCCCGCGCCGGGACTGGACGGACCTGTCGCAGCGGATGATCTGGCACGGCCGGCGGGTCTGCCACGCCCGCCGGCCCGCGTGCGGCGCGTGCGCACTGGACCGGCTGTGCCCGTCATTCGGCGAGGGTCCCACGGATCCGGTGATCGCCGCGAAGCTTGTCAAGCCCGGCCCGTTCTCGTGACGTCTGGCACGCCCGTACCGGCGTGGCTGCGCGAGCTCGCCGAGGCGGCCAGCGCCATGGAGATCGACCCGCTGATCCAGCCGCCCGCTCGCGGTGGCCGGGAGTCGGCCGTGCTCATCTTGTTCGCCGAGGGCCGGGACGGGCCCGGCCGGCCTGATCTGCTCTTCATCCAGCGAAGCGAAGGGCTGCGGCTGCACGCGGGCCAGCCGGCCTTCCCTGGTGGCGCCGTCGATGCCGAGGACGGGGGGCCGGTCGCCGCGGCCCTGCGGGAGGCAGCCGAGGAAGTGGGCCTCGACCCCGGCAGCGTCGACATCGTCGGCATCCTGCCCGAGTTGTTCATCCCCCGCACCGGGTTCCGGGTCGTTCCGGTGCTCGCCTGGTGGCGGCAGCCGTCCGAGGTCGCGCCCGTTGACGCCGGCGAAGTGGCCGCGGTGGAGCGGGTCAACGTCGGCGAACTCGCCAATCCCGCGGCCCGGCTGATGGTCCGCGGGCCCAGCGGGTTCCTATCGCCCGCGTTCCAGGTCAGGGGGATGCTCATCTGGGGTTTCACGGCGGTGCTCGTCGATCGCCTGCTCTCACTGGCCGGATGGGAGCGGCCGTGGGATGCCGCGAAGGTCGTGGATCTGGGTTCGTCGCTGGGTGGGCCAGGGAGTGCGGAAAACGCTATACGGTTAGGGCGTGCGGCCAGATGTGCTCGACCTGATCTTGATCGTGGTAGTCGCCGCGTTCGCCGTGTCCGGTTACCGGCAGGGCTTCATCGTCGGGGTACTGAGCTTCCTCGGGTTCGTGGGCGGCGCTCTGCTCGGCGCGGAGTTCGGCCCGAGCATCTCCCGGGCACTGGTCGGCGGCCAGACGCAGCAGGACGTGATCGCCGTCGTCCTGCTGGTGAGCTTCGCCGTGATCGGGCAGTTCATCGCCTCCTCCATCGGCGCGGCCATGCGGTCCACGGTGACCTGGCACTCGGCGACGGTCGCGGATTCGGTGGGCGGCTCCCTGGTCAGCATGGCGTCGGTGCTGCTGATCGCCTGGGTGGTGGGATCGGTGCTGGTCCAGTCCCCGTTCCCGGTGGTCGACACGCAGGTCAACAACTCGCTGGTGCTGCAGACGCTCGACAGGTTCATGCCCACGCCGGCCAAGACCATGTTCTCCGACTTCCGCAGGCTGCTGGCCAGCAACAGCACCTACGCCGAGGTCTTCAGCGGGATCGGCGCGGAGCACCTGTTCCCCATCGCCGCGCCCGATCCCGCGGTGCTTGACAGTCCGGGATACCTGGCCGCCCGCAGCCGCGTGGTGAAGGTGCAGGGCGTGGCGCCGGGCTGCTCGCGGTCCATCGAGGGCTCGGGGTTCGTGATCTCACCGGACCACATACTCACCAACGCGCACGTGGTGGCGGGCGTGACGGCCAGGCAGACCGTTACCACCGAATCCGGCGTCACCTTGCCGGCCACCGTGGTGTTCTACGACCCCCAGGTGGACGTGGCCATCCTCTATGTGCCCCAGCTCGGCCTGTCGCCGCTGCGGTTCTCCGGGCCAGCCAATCCCGGCGACAGCGCGGTGGTAGCGGGATACCCGCTCGACGCCCAGAGCCTGCAGGCGGCGCCGGCCAGGATCGGCGATGTCCAGGACGCGCAGGGGCCGAACATCTACGACACCAGCACGGTGACCCGGCAGATCTACGAGATCCGGGCCCTGGTCCAGTCCGGTAACTCGGGCGGTCCGCTGCTGTCGCCCGCGGGGACCGTCGATGGGGTGGTGTTCGCCGCCGCGATCGGGGTATCCGATACAGGCTTCGCGCTGACCGCGGCCGAGGTGTCCGCCGATGCCAGCGCGGGCGCGAACCTCACGGCACCCGTGTCCGCCGGGGCCTGCGACGACTAGCCTCGCGCGGTGATCAGCCCGGGCCGCAGATCCGCGGCCGGGATGCCCGCCAGCCCGTGCCGCTCGATGCGGGCCGCCAGGTCCTCTGACGCCGCGAGGAGGGCCGCGATCTCGATGCCGTACGGGTGGTCACGGTCCGCCGGTGACGCGGCCTGCCCCTGGTATGCGCGGACCCGCTCGGCGCCTCGCCGGAGCAGCGCGACGGCTCCGCGGGCATTGCCCCGGTGCGCGTGCGTCAGCCCGACCGCAACCTGGGCCAGGCCCTGCCACAGGTCGCGTTCGCGTGGCGGGCCGGACTTCCACGACGCCTCGAGGACCTCGTGCGCGTGAAACGGGCGCCCGGCCCGCAGCAACTGGTCGGCCAGAGCGGCCGCGCCGGCCCCGGCCAGCGTGAGATCGTCGGGAACGCGCGCTTCGCCCTCGGCGGGCCCGCCGCGGTCGAGCGGTCGTCCGAGCGCGTCACGCGGGCGCGCGTTCCGCGGCCGGCCGGCCAGATCGCGATCACGCGTCACCGTTCCGGTTCCGCATCGGCCAGCCAGCCGCCAAGCTCGGTATTGAAGGCGTCGGGGCGTTCCTCGTGCGGGAAGTGCCCGGCGCCGTCTATCACGTGCCAGCGGTAAGGGCCCTCGACGTACCGTCCGGCCCCGCGGGCGGTCCGCGGGAGCACGCAGCTGTCCAGTGCTCCGTGCAGGTGCAGGGTGGGAGCCTGGATCGGCGTGCGCATGCGGCGGGTATAGCGCAGGCCGTCGGGCCGCACGCCGCTGCGCGCCAGCCAGCGATGATATTCCAGGGCCGAATGGGCGACCGACGGTATCCGCATCGCCCTGGCGTAGACCTGCTCCGTCTCCCGGTCGGGCCAGCCGGGGCCGGACCAGTTCTCCAGCATCTGGCTCACCCTGCGGGCGCCGTCCCTGACCAGCTGCCGTTCGGGAAAGACGGGCAGCTGGAACCGGAGCGCATAGCTGCTCCGGCGGCCCTGGCCGAGCGGGTCGGTGAGCACCGCGGAGCGCATCCGCAGCGGATGCGCCATCGATACCACCGCCAGCCGCGCGACGACCTTGGGGTGATAGACACCCAGCGTCCAGCCGACCAGTCCGCCCCAGCCGTGGCCCACGACGACCGCGTTGGCCTCGCCCAGCGCCCGGACCAGCCCGGCCGCGTCCGCGGCGGCCGTGATCAGGTCGTAGCCGCGCGGCGGCTTGTCGCTCCCCCCGTAGCCGCGCAGGTCCACCGCGACCGCGCGGAAGCCCGCCTCGGGCAGCCAGGCCAGCTGATGCCGCCAGGCCCACCAGAACTCGGGGAAGCCGTGCAGCAAGAGCACCAGCGGCCCGTCGCCGGCTTCTGCGATATGAAAACGGGTCCCGTTGGCGCTGACGGACCGGTGCGCCCACGGGCCGCCGATCTGAACCGCGGAATCCGCGCCTCCTGCCATCGCGCCCATGTCACTGCGGCTTGCGGGCCGGGAGCTCGGGGCGCTGCCCGGTCGCGATCTCGGGGCGTTCCCCGTCAGGGTGGGTCTCGGGGAGCAGTCCTTCGCGGCGCAGCATGCCCAGGTCCTCGTTGACCGTCTTCTTCGTCAGGCGCAGGCCGGACAGCTTCCGCACCTTCAGGTAGGCGATCCCCGCCACCAGCGTGGCCAGCACCAGCACGGTACCAGCGACGATGAGGAAGGCGGCCCAGGCCCAGATGCCCGCTGCGATCAGGCCGTAGGCGTAGGCGAAGCACAGGAGCAGGAGCACCAGGCAGCCGAAGTAGAACGAGAAGCCGCCCAGGGCCCCGGCCAGGCCGATACGCTGCAGGTCTGCGCGGAGCTCGGTCTTGGCCAGCTCGATCTCGTACCTGACCAGCTGGGATACGTCCTTGGCCGCCAGGGCCACGAGATCCCCCAGTGACTGGTCGCTGCCGGCGGGTCCCGGCCTTTCGCTGCGGACCATCGTGCCCCTCTCCCGTCGTCCGGACGACTACCCGCTCTGCGGAGCGGCAATCGGTGCCGCGCCCGTTATCCCGCTGGTCCAGCCCAAGGCCGGGCCAGGGACCAAGGCTAACGTTCTTGATAGGCGTCATCGCGGCACTCGGGCCCGCCCGGCGTTTTACGTTCCGTCGTGGTGCTGGCGCATCGATATGCACCTGCGGGCGGACGGGACGATCCGTGCCGCGCGACCCGATAGCCCGTGCTCCGCAGGGCGGCAGACTACCGCGATGTGTCGCGAGTCGCCTGATATGGTGCCACGATTCCGGCGGCAGGTCCAAGCCCGGTTGACCTGCCGCCCCGAAGTCCGGCAGGTTGCCAGGGATCCCACGAACCCGGCGCGTACCAGAACACCCGGAAAGAAAGCGGCGCCCCTGGCCGGGGCGCCGCCGCGCAGCACGTCATGCCTGGCTACCAAGCGTGCACCTTCTCTGTCAGTCAGGCTGGCCGCCCTTTGTCGCCTGATGGCGACGATCCTCGGCCTGACCTGGCCTGACACGCCTCCCGCGGCTGGTCGCGCGTGGGTACCTGGCTGCCGTGCCCGGATGCTTCAGCATCCGTACCACCGTTCTACGACGAAATCGCCGACCTGAAAAGACCTGTGACGTATCCAATTCGTGATCTCGATCAGTTCGCGTGATCACATGCCGTTAACCAGTGGCTCGCCGGGTCGTTGCCGTCGGCTGGACGGACGTGCCCCGGGCGCCACCAGTGGCTCGCCGGGTCGTTGCCGTCGGCTGGACGTGCCCCGGGCGCCCTCGGGCCGCAAAGGAGGCGGCGCCCGCCGGGGGGGAGAGCGGGCGCCGCGCGCACGGTCCGGCCCTGGGGGGGGGAGGCCGGCTCCGTCCTACTCGAAGTGTAGCGGCATGTGACGGTGATATCGACCGTCGGGTCCGCATATTGTGTACATCGGACACTTGTGTCGCCCGCATGCGTCCTCGTGCGGCCTCAGCCTATCGGTTAGAAGCTACCCCGTGCGGCGGGAAAACTAACTACATAAGAAAACTCGAGCG
>JASHYW010000586.1 GCA_030042885.1 Streptosporangiaceae bacterium
AGAATTTCCTACCGAACTGGCCGTAACTTCGGCCTAAAGCAGCCGTCGGAACTCGTCAACGGTGAGGCCCACATCCCTGAGGATGTTCCTCAGCGTACCGGGGCGGATGTCACGACCGCGTGAACGGGAACAGTCGTCCGCCTGCCATCCGGATGACGCATTATGTGGTGACTGCCGTTGATCCTGCCGACGACGAATCCCGCTTTCTCCAGCGCGTCCACCACCTGGCTGCCCCGAACCGCGGGCACCGGTGGCATCAGGCCACGTCGCGGACGGTAATCGTCAGCTCGTCCAGAACCCCGAATTCCGCGAACCAGCCGTCAAGCGCCTCACGGAGGTCCGCGACAGCCTCTTCCGCGGTCTGCCCCTCGCCGTTGGCTCCGCCGCCAGGCAACGACGCGTGGGCGGACCACCAGCCGCTCTCATCCTGCTCGACGGTGTACGGTACGTGCACAACACGGCCCACAAGAAAATGGTACCTGCGGCTCTGGCCTGCGCTGGGCTGGCGCCGATCGTCCGCACTGGCGCGATCACGAAGGTGATCCTCCCGCAGTCGAAGAACTCTGCTGCGATCCGGCCGCGCCCGGCCACCAGCCCGGCAGCCCGGGCATGCTGCCGGGCCCGCGAGGTTACCGGATCCTGCCAGTCCTCGGCCGACACCCGCCCGTAAAACGCGAACCTCAGTCCAGTGCTGGTCAGGCCGCTACCGTGATCACGGCGTAACGGTCCGCGGCCGGGTCGTAGTCGGTGCCGACTTCCCGCAATCCCGCCAGCTCGAGTCGTTCCCGCAGATCCCCGAGCGTGAACGGGCAGAACGAGAGCCGGCATTCGCGCGGCTCGATCCGGTCGCCATCTTCGAACACGAACACCAGGTGAGCGATGTGCTCCTGGTCCAGGCGATCCGGGACCTCCCAGGCATACAGCACCAGGCACCTGCGCCCGCCGCGCACCCTCACCCGGTCCATGACCTGCACGATCCGCCGCTCGGCGTGCAGCTTCTCCCAGTTGCGGGAATCGATCACCACGTGCCCGCCCGGACGTGCCATCCGCCGCAGCCCGAGCAGCGCCGCGACCATCGCGTCGCGGCGGGCGGCGTGCACCAGCGCGTTGCCGGTGCACAGCACGACGTCGAACCGCTCGTCGATGGCGGCGGGCAGGTCCGCCCACCAGTAGCGCTGGACCGGGATCGCCAGCCCCTCCCGCCCGAACCGCGCCGCCGCGGCCTGGACCATCGCCTGGCTCCCGTCGGCCGCCCGCACGTTGACCAAGACCGATGGCCTCGAAGCGAACTACGACAACGTGGAAGATCTCTTGAGATCACTGCTCGATCCGAAGGAAACGGTCTCTGGGTAATCGCGGTTCCAGCCAGACCTCAAATGCCTGGTCCACGTAGGTGGGCCATCGGGTGATTCTCGGCGTGTTCCTGCAAGGAATCCGCCCGATGGTCCCGGGTATCTATCCCACACGCTTCCGCAGCCAAGCTGAGCCCCATCTCGCCGTGCGGCCCGAGCACCGCCGGGCGCAGCCGCTGTTCCAGCCGGTGGTGGGCTCTAGGCACACCCTCGCTGGCCACTGCGGTCATCAGCTTCTCCTGCAAAGCCCGGGGCCAATTCGGCTTCGGTGCCTCGTCAGGCCTGCTCGCCGCGATCAGCCGGAAGGCGCCGCTGACGAGCGTGATCCGGCGGGAGCCCGCATACCGGCACGAACCACGATAAGCCAGGCTGGTTGTGCCGCAACTCCGGCCTGGGAGGCAGAATTTACCGGCGCGTGCCACTATGGCAAGAGCCGAAGGTCCCATCTTCAGCACTACGTAAAATCCTGCTAGTGCCGCGATCGGTAACGTTTGCTCCGTTCGCCGACGCCGGTGAGCAGTCCGTCAGGAAGCAACCTGACAAGCTGGTGGTGTCCGTCGCAGGCTGCGTACCGGCGTGGCGAACACGTTGCCGCTGCGGTGCTTAGACCGCTGGTAAGACGGACAAGTAAGGCGTGGCCAAGGAATGTATAGGCCGGCTAGCCTAACCAATTGGGCAGCATATCCAGGCACGTAGCGCGTGTGTACGGGGTGCTGGCCGCGCTGGTGACCTGCTCGGTCCCATCGGCCCTATGGCGCGACTGGAACTAACCGGCCGGGAGGAAGTGGAAGCGATGCCAACAACGGTATGGCGGTTCAGCGGCACCGAGGGGGCCGATGAGGCAGTCCTTAAGCTCAAGCAGTTGGAGGCCGCAAAGCTCGTCGAGGTGCAAGATGTCGCCGTTATCCGCTGGCCGCAGTACGCCGCGGAGCCCACGGTGCGCGAGCACGTGACAGAGGAGGGCAGCAAGGTTTCCTCGCTCATGCACAAGTTCACGCACACTGGCATCGATAGGTCGATGATCGAGGCGGCCAGCGGTGACATGACGGCGGGGATGTCAGTGCTTGTCCTGCTGACTCCCGAAGCGGCGGTCGACGCTTTCGCGAAGGCGTTCGAGGGGCAGGGCGTGGAGCTGATCCGCTCAGATCTCTCGGTGCAGGAGCAAGACGAGGTGCGGGCCGCCTTGGGCGATTCGGGCGCTGCGGACCAGCCTAAGCCGCCGGGCAACGTCCCAGAGAGCTAGCGCTGGCGTCCCTAGCAGCGCGCCTAACGGTTGCGTGCCGCACAGTTCACTCGGGAACCCTCGATAGCAATTGGCGACCCAAAGACCCTCGCCGCGCAGAAATCCCCAGTTTGGGACGCAGTTGAGGCAGTCATGCCGGCATGTCAAGGGACATTAGGAACTGCGGCGGATTTCCGGCGGTTACTTGAGGGTGTGGGTCGCTCCGCCCACGACGGAAGGTAGCCCGGACCGAGCCCGCGCAGCCCAGTTGCTGAGCACCCACAGGCGCCGCTGCCGCTGGCGGTGGCAGCCGCCTTGTAGTCAGCGATGCCGGACCAGATGTCCCCGACCCGCCGCGATGGTCACGTACAGCGCCGACAGGTGCGGCAGGAGCCAGTCCTCGCGAACGTACAGGTTCTTCGGCCTGGTGGGGTC
>JASHYW010000587.1 GCA_030042885.1 Streptosporangiaceae bacterium
AGATCCACGTGCAGGATGGTGTGGTCTGGTGCTCCACCGAGCGGCGGGGGGTATTGACTCCCTTGTTCGCCGGCGCCGCCGGGGGAACGCTGGTCACCAGGTCCAAGGCAATGGAACCGGAGGCCGTGGTGGCCGAGATGCTCCGGGGGCATCTGGATGTCTCGGGGCCGTGCACCGCCGAGGACCTGGCCCGGGTCACCGCGGTGGGCGTATCCGAGGTGGCGCTCGCGCTGATCCGGCTGGAGACGGAGGGCTTCGCGCTGAGGGGGCACTTCACCGATCCGGACGGAGCTGAGGAGTGGTGCGCCCGGCGGGTGCTGACCAGGATCCACGCCTACACCAGGCAGCGGAAGCGGCGCGAGGTCGAGCCGGTCACGGCCCAGGACTTCATGCGGTTCCTGCTGCACTGGCAGCACGTCACCCCGGACACCAGGCGGGAAGGCAGCCGAGGCGTGCTCGCCGTGGTCGAGCAGCTGCAGGGCTTCGAGCTCGCGGCCGGCGCCTGGGAGAAGGCCATCCTCCCGGCCCGCGTGACCGGCTACCGCAAGGAATGGCTGGACGAGGTGTGCCTGGACGGCGGCGTGGCCTGGGGGCGGCTGTCGGTGCGCGATGAGCCGGACGAGCAGCCCAGCCGCGGCCTGACTCCGTCCCGGGCGACCCCGATCACGCTGATGATCCGGGACGACCTGGCCTGGCTGCTCCAGGCGGCACGGGGCGACCGCCGCCCGGCCGAACCGGGGCCCGGGCGTACCAGGGACGTGATCGACGCCCTGGTGGAGCGCGGCGCGCTGTTCCAGACCGACCTGGCCGTCGCGACCGGGCGGCTGCCCGGCGAGATCGAGGATGCGCTGTGGGACGGCGTGGCCCGGGGGCTGGTCACCGCGGACGGCTTCCGCGCCGTGCGGTCCCTGTTCGCGCAGCGCGCCGCGGCTCAGAGCGCCGTCGGGAGGCACCGGCTGCGCCGCGGCAGCCAGCTCAGCTCCCGGACGGCCGGGCGCTGGTCGCTGCTCCCCGTGCCAGCGGCCGACTGTGACCCGGACGAGCTTGCCGAGGCCATCGCCGAGCAGCTCGCCGTCCGGTGGGGCGTGGCGTTCCGCGACCTGATGGCCCGGGAGAACATCGCGGTGCCCTGGCGCGAGGTGCTATGGGCGTTCCGGCGGATGGAAGCGCGCGGCACGGTGGCCGGCGGGCGGTTCGTCAACGGGTTCAGCGGCGAGCAGTTCGCGCATCCAAACGCGGTAGGCCTGCTGCGCGAGGTCAGGAAGCGGCCGCGGGACGGCGAGACGGTCCGGCTATCGGCCGCGGACCCGCTCAACCTGGTCGGCATCGTCTTGCCGGGCCCGCGGATCCCGGCGGTGGCGGCCAACTCGGTCAGCTACACGGATGGCGCTGTGACGTCCGCGGGCGCCGTCCCCGGCCTGACTGCCTGAGCCTGCGGGTGGTCGGCGCGCAGCACCCGGACTCGCCGGATCACTCGTCGCCGCTGGCACTACACGCCACCTGGCTTACAGCGCCGCCACGGGGCTCCCCGTGTCAAGCGTGTCCAATTGGTCCCGAGGCGTCCCGGCGCGGCGAACGCGAGCATGAGCGTTCCCGAGGTGATGACGAAAGGCTTGCCGGAGCCTGCCAGCACTGCCCCGATAGTCTCGACGGCGCGCAGGTCAGCGGCGGCCGCCGCGGCGGCGTAGTCGCCGAAGTCGTGCATGAACGCCAGTTGTATGACACCGTCCGCCGTCTCCGCCCCGGTGCGCAGGCTGTCGAGGTGGCCGAGGGCGCCGCGGTGAACCTTAGCGCCCGCAGCCGCGGGCCGGGCTGACAGAGCGGACGTTCTTCCGGTACTTCGCCGACAAGCGCGAGGTGCTGTTCTGGGGTCAGGGCGCGCGGCAAGAGCCGGAAATGTCAGTGGTGTCGCACACAATATCGGCTAGAGCCGGGACAGCGAACCCGGACGAAGATCCAGGTAAGGAGATCTGCTGATGGCGGCAGGCGACACTCAGATCACGGTCGCGGGTAACCTCGTTGATGATCCGGAACTGCGGTTTACCCCGGCGGGGCAGGCGGTGGCGCGGTTCCGGGTGGCCTCGACACCCAGGTTCAGGGACAACGCCACCGGGGAGTGGAAGGACGGCGACAGCCTGTTCCTGACCTGCAACGTGTGGCGGCAGGCAGCCGAGCACGTGGCGGAGTCGCTGACCCGGGGAATGCGGGTCATCGTGTCCGGCCGGCTGCGGCAGCGGTCGTACGAGACCAAGGAGGGCGAGAAGCGCACCGTCTACGAGGTCGAAGTAGACGACGTTGGACCCTCCCTACGGAACGCCTCGGCTAAGGTCAGCCGGGCGGCACGTTCTGGGGGGAATGGGGACGGTCAGAACGGCGCGGGAGGCGCGCGGCCGGCCGGGGTGCAGAGTGGTCAGGGCGGCTCGGGCGCCGGAGACAGCGATCCCTGGGCGGGCGACGGCGCGGAAGGGTTCTCCGACCAACCGCCGTTCTAGCGCCGGAAGACACTGACCATGGGCGGTCAGGTTTCTCCGCGCGCGCAGCAACGCGCGGAACTCCTCGATCGCCTGGTCCTGGTCAGGGCCCAGGTCTTCGATGACGACCATCTCGGTGCCGGACTTTGCCTGGCCGGATTCCGGAGCATGGGAGGGCTGCCAGCCATGCATCCCGTGGGCCGGGCGGTCTCGTCCGACCAGATCGTCACGACCAACTCGGCCGAG
>JASHYW010000588.1 GCA_030042885.1 Streptosporangiaceae bacterium
GAGGCCTGCACCGGCCGCAGACCGAGGTGCTCGTCGATGCAGCACCCCGCAGCGTGACAGCTACATCATGCCCGACCTGATGCGCTGTACGCGGCAGAAGCGGATGATCGAACCAGATGCGACCCAGCCGTCGACCGCCGACATGGCCACCAAGCTCCGCCGCGTCATCATCGCCGCCGGATTAAGGCATCCCGCCCCGACCAGCCGACATGTGAAGAAATCAGCGTCCTCCGCCTGGCCTGGGAGGTCGGAGCAGCATAACCGCGAAAGACGAGGCTCCATCACCTCGGCAGATATCCAGTAATCACCATCCGCGAAGGCGCACATCGGCGCATACTGGTTGTTCGTATTGCTCGCTGCCGCGCCTGTCTGGCTGAGATCTCTCTGGCGGGGCGGGCGAGGCGTGCATGCCGAAGCGCCTGCTCCACAGCTGAGAGGGGAGCCGGGACTTCCGGAGGGGGTTGGGACATGCGAGCTGCGGCGGCCGCAGCCATTGACCTTATGCGACAACTGGCTGAAAGTGCATTCCCTGGACTGGTGGTCGATGTGCCGGATCCTCTAGGCCGAAGTTGCCGTAGCTTTCCGTGAGCATTGCATCCTGAGCTGCCGTTTCGGTGATATCCGACCACAGAATGTAGTCAGAATATCCGGCGTGTCGCGGCGAGGTTCCGGGCATGCATCCCGTAAGATCTGGCTATGACACGGAACGGCGGGAAGGTTCACGTAGTCAGAGTCAGGAAGACCGGCTACGTTGACAAGCAGGGCCGGGCCCGGGACTACTCCTCGGCCTACCTGCGGCGCACCTACCGCGAGGGCGGCACGGTCAAGAACGAGACCGTCGCCAACCTGTCGTCGCTGCCGGACCACGTCGTCGACCTGATCGACGCCGGGCTGAAGGGCCAGCAGCTGGTCCCGGCCGGCGAGGCGGTCGCCATCACCCGGTCGGTGCCGCACGGGCATGTCGCCGCCGTGCACGCGATGGCCAGGAAGCTGGGGCTGCCCGCGCTGCTGGGCCCGCCGGGCCGGGCCCGTGACCTGGCCCTGGCCCTGGTCATCTCCCGGGTCATCGCCCCGGCCTCGAAGCTGTCCACCCTGGCCTGGTGGGATGACACCACGCTGGGCGCCGACCTCGGGGTGGCCGAGGCCAGCACCGATGACATCTACGCGGCGATGGACTGGCTGGTCCGCCAGCAGGACGCGATCGAGGCCGGGCTGGCGGCCCGGCACCTGGCCCCGGAGGCGAACCCGGCGCGGATGGCGCTGTTCGACCTGTCGTCCTCGTGGCTGGAGGGCAGGTGCTGCCCGCTGGGCGCCCGCGGCTACTCCCGCGACGGCAAGAAGGGCCGGCTGCAGATCGAGTACGGGCTGCTCACCGACCCGCAGGGCCGGCCGGTCGCGGTCCGGGTGTTCGGCGGCAGCACCGGCGACCCGGCCGCGTTCACCGGCATCGTCCAGGTCGTGCGGGACAAGTTCGGGCTGGCCAAGATGGTCATGGTCGGGGACCGCGGCATGATCACCTCGGCCCGGATCGCCGCGCTGAACCAGGCCGGGGACGGGACCCAGCGGCCCGATCCGTACGGATGGATCACCGCGCTGCGCGCCCCGGCGATCAAGAAGCTGATCGCCGACGACGGCCCGCTGCAGCTGTCCCTGTTCGATGAGCAGGACCTGGCCGAGATCACCAGCCCGGACTTCCCCGGCGAGCGGCTGGTCGCCTGCCGCAACCCGGTGCTGGCCGCCGAGCGGGCCCGCAAGCGCGAGGACCTGCTGGCTGCGACCGAGAAGCTGCTGGATCCCATCATCGCCCGCGTCCGGGCCGGGCGGCTGGCCGGTGCCGCCAAGATCGGCGTCGAGGTGGGCAAGGTGATCAGCAAGTACAAGACCGCCAAGCACTTCGACGTCGCGATCACCGATGACAGCCTCACCATCACCCGCAGGCAGGCGCAGATCGACGCCGAAGCCGCTCTGGACGGGCTCTACGTGATCCGCACCCCCGTCCCGGCTGCCGACCTGGACGCGCCCGGCGTGGTCACCGCCTACAAGAACCTCAAGCACGTCGAGCGGGACTTCCGGTCGATCAAATCCGACGACCTGGACCTGCGCCCGGTCTTCCACCGGCTGGAGGAACGCGTCAAGGCCCACGTGCTGATCTGCATGCTCGCCTGCTACCTGACCTGGCACCTGCGCAAAGCGTGGGCGCCGCTGACCTTCACCGACGAGGAGCCGCCCCGCCAGGAAAATCCCGTCGCCCCGGCCCGCCGCTCCCCGGCTGCCCAGGCCAAGGCCTCCGGCCAGTACGACCCCGCGGGCCGCCCCTACCGCAGCTTCCGCGGCCTGCTGGAGCACCTGGCCACCCTGCCCCGCAACCAGGTCCGGTTCGCCGGCACCCAGATCACCGTGCCGATGCTCACCGAGCCAACCAGCGTCCAGCGGGAAGCCTTCGACCTGATCGGCGTCTCGATCCCGCTGACCTTGAAGTAGCCAGAACAAAACCCGGCCAGCCCGGCAAAACACCAGCT
>JASHYW010000070.1 GCA_030042885.1 Streptosporangiaceae bacterium
AGGGAAATTCCGCCCGATGGCCATCGCCTCCCCCACGCTCTTCATGTGCGTGGTGAGCGTGGTGTCCGCGCCGGGGAACTTCTCGAACGCGAACCTCGGCACCTTGACCACCACGTAGTCGAGGGCGGGCTCGAAGCAGGCCGGGGTCTGGCCGGTGATGTCGTTTCCGATCTCGTCGAGCGTGTAGCCGATGGCCAGCCGCGCGGCGATCTTGGCGATGGGGAAGCCGGTGGCCTTGGACGCGAGCGCGGACGAGCGCGACACCCGCGGGTTCATCTCGATCACGACCATGCGACCGCTGCCCGGCTCGACGGCGAACTGGATGTTGCAGCCGCCGGTGTCCACGCCGACCGCGCGCATGATGGCGATCGCGGTGTCGCGCATCCGCTGGTACTCGCGGTCGGTGAGGGTCATGGCCGGGGCGACGGTGACGGAGTCGCCGGTGTGCACTCCCATTGGGTCGATGTTCTCGATCGAGCAGACGACGACCACGTTGTCTTTGTGGTCGCGCATGAGCTCGAGCTCGAACTCCTTCCAGCCGAGGATGCTCTGCTCGAGCAGGACCTCGTGCGTGGGGCTCGCGTCCAGTCCGGCCCCGGCGATGCGGCGCAGGTCTTTTGCATCCCGGGCGATGCCTGATCCGGCGCCGCCCAGGGTGAATGAGGGCCGCACCACCACGGGATAGCCCAGCCCGTCCGGGCCTGTCACGGCCGTGAGGCATTCGTCCAGGTCGCGGCAGATGCGGCTGCTCGGGACCTCGGCGCCCAGGGCGGTGATGACCTCCTTGAACCGCTCCCGGTCCTCGCCGGCCCTGATCGCGTCGATGTTCGCGCCGATCAGCTCGACCTTGTACCGCCGCAGCACGCCGGAATCATGCAGCGCCACGGCGGCGTTCAGCGCCGTCTGGCCGCCCAGGGTGGGCAGCACCGCGCCGGGACGCTCGATCGCGATGACCTTCTCCAGCGTGTCGGCCGTGATCGGCTCCACGTAGGTGGCGTCGGCGAACTCGGGATCGGTCATGATCGTGGCTGGGTTGGAGTTGACCAGGCTGACCCGGATGCCCTCGGATTTCAGCACCCGGCAGGCCTGGGTGCCCGAGTAGTCGAACTCGCAGCCCTGCCCGATGACAATCGGCCCCGACCCGATCACCAGCACCGACTTCAGGTCCTCACGCCGCGGCACGGCTCACCCCCTGGCCCGCTCGAGCAGGGCACAGAAGTGGTCAAAGTGATCAGCGGCGTCGTGCGGGCCGGGAGCCGCCTCAGGGTGGTACTGCACGCTGAATACCGGGCGATCCTTGAGCCGAAGGCCCTCCACCACGCCGTCGTTGAGGTTGACATGGCTCACTACGGCGGGGCCGTACGGGGTGTCGAAGGGCCTGAGCGCCTCAGGCGGCACGTGTGACCAAGTGGCTATGCCCGCGCCTGGTTCCGCGGCCGCCCAGCCGGAACGATGTGGCATTGAGCCGGTTATAACCGGCACGCTGTCACAACGTGGCGGTTGCCCGCCGGCGATGCTCCTGGCGGAGTCCTGGCTCCCAGCGACGGCGGGCCCCTGCGCATCGCCGGTGAGGGCGGCGGCGAAGCCGTGGTTGTGGCTGGTGATGTAGACGCGGCCGGTGGCCAGGTCCATGACCGGCTGGTTCACCCCGCGGTGCCCGTACCTCAGCTTGTAGGTGCGCAGGCCGAGGGCCAGGGCCAGGATCTGGCTGCCCAGGCAGATGCCGAAGACGGGCAGCCCGGCGTCCAGCACCCCGCGCATAGCGTCCACCGCGTAGGTGGCCGCCGCGGGGTCACCGGGACCGTTGCTGAAAAACACGCCGTCTGGCGAGGCGGCGAGGATCTGCTCGGGGCTTGAGGTGGCGGGCACCACGAGCACCTCGCAGCCCCGGGCCGCGAGGTGCCGCGGGGTGGAGGCCTTGATGCCGAGGTCGACGGCGACCACGCGGTACCTGGCCTGGCCGGAGGGACGGATGGTATAGGGCTCGGGCGTGCTCACCACGCGGGCCAGGTCGGCTCCGGTCATCTGCGGGCTGGCCAGCACCCGGTCCAGCAGCCGCGCCGGGTCGGCCTCGGTGGTGCTGATCGCCGCCCGCATCGCGCCCCGCTCGCGCACCCGCCTGGTCAGCACCCTGGTGCCGCGGACAGCGATGCCGGGGACGCCCTCGGCGCGCAGATAGGCGTCAAGGTCGCCGCAGGCCCGCCAGCTCGATGCGATCCTGGCCGGCTCGCGGACCACGTACCCGCTCACCCACACCCGGCCGGACTCGGGATCCTCGGTGTTGACGCCGGTGTTGCCGATGTGTGGCGCGGTCATCGCCACGATCTGGCGGCAGTACGAGGGATCGGTCAGGGTCTCCTGGTAGCCGGTCATGCCGGTGTTGAACACCATCTCGCCGAAGGTCTCGCCCTCCGCGCCGAAAGCGGTCCCGCGTAGCGTGGTGCCGTCCTCTAGGACGAGCAGGGCAGGGCTTGCCATCAGGACTGCGGCGTGCGGACGGCTTTCAGGCCAGGAAGGAAACGCCGCTCCACCTCCTCCGAATGTCAGTGCGAAATGGTATCTTACAGCTGTCCATAAGAACCAAGCGGGCACCTGCACTATCTGGTATGAAGCCGCGGCAGGGCAGGTCGCGGCTGGAATCCTCGTCCTTCAGGGCGGCGGAGGATGTCAACTCAGGTGAGCTTTCCGTCAAGCACTGTGGGAGTGCCGCGAAGGAAGGTCGCCACCACGCGGCCGGGCAGTTCGATCCCGGCGAACGGCGTGTTGCGGCTCTTGGACGCGCCGTGCCCCACCGCCTCGGCGGGTGCCGCCGGGTCGTACAGGGTGAGGTTGGCGGGCCGGCCGACCTCCAGCGGGGTGCCCTGCCCGGTCAGCCGCCCGATCCTGGCCGGGCGGACGGACATCCGGTCGGCGACGCCTGACCAGTCGAGCAGGCCGGTGTCCACCATCGCCTCCTGTACCACGCGGACCGCAGTCTCGAGCCCGATCATGCCGAAGGCCGCCTCCGACCATTCCGTTTCCTTGGCCTCCACGGGGTGCGGGGCGTGGTCGGTGGCGACGCAATCGATCGTGCCGTCGGCGAGCGCGCGCCTGAGCTCGGCCACGTCGGCCGCGGTGCGCAGCGGCGGGTTGACCTTGAACACGGGGTCGTAACCGACCGCGAGCTCGTCGGTGAGCAGCAGGTGGTGCGGCGTGACCTCGGCGGTGACCGGCCAGCCCTTGGATTTCGCCCAGCGGATGATCTCCACGGATCCCGCGGTGGAGACATGGCAGATGTGCAGCGCCGAGCCCACATGCGCGGCGAGCAGGCAGTCCCTTGCGATGATCGCTTCCTCGGCCACGGCCGGCCATCCGGCCAGGCCGAGGCGGCCTGACAGCTCGCCCTCGTTGAGCTGCGCGCCCTCGGTGAGCCGGGGGTCCTGCGCGTGCTGAGCGATCACCCCGTCGAAGGCCTTGACGTACTCCAGGGCCCGGCGCATGAGCAGGGGGTCGGCCACGCACCGGCCGTCGTCGGAGAACACCCGCACTCGCGCGGCCGAGTCGGCCATGGTGCCGAGCTCGGCGAGCCTGGTGCCGGCCAGCCCGACCGTGACCGCGCCGACCGGCTGCACATCGCAGTAGCCTGCCGTCCGGCCCAGGCGCCAGACCTGCTCGACGACCCCAGCGGTATCGGCGACCGGGTCGGTGTTGGCCATAGCGTGAACGGCGGTATAACCGCCGAGCGCGGCCGCCCTGGTGCCGGTCTCGACCGTCTCGGCGTCCTCGCGGCCCGGCTCGCGCAGGTGGGTGTGCAGGTCGACCAGGCCGGGCAGCGCGACCAGGCCGTCGGAGTCGAGCACTCGGGCACCCGGGCCGCTCAGCCCGGTGCCGATGGCCTCAATCGTCTCGCCGGCGAGCAGGATGTCGGCCACGCCGTGCCCGGCGATCCCGGCGCCCTTGATCAGCCATCGGGCTTGGCCGCCGCCATCCCGGTGGCTCACCGCGGCGGTCACTGGGCCACCGCCGGGAATTCGGTGCCGCCCAGCAGCAAGTACAGGACGGCCATCCGGGTGGTGACCCCGTTGGTCACCTGCTCCACGATCGTCGAGCGGGCCGAGTCGGCCACTTCGGCGGCGATCTCCACTCCCCTGTTCATGGGCCCCGGATGCATGACGATGGCGTGCTCGGGCAGCCGTGCCATCCGGGCGGCGTCCAGCCCGTACCGGCGGCTGTATTCGCGCACGCTCGGGAAGTACGCAGCGGTCATCCGCTCCTGCTGAACGCGGAGCATCATCACCACATCGCTCTTCGGAAGCTCATTGTCCAGGTCATAGCTCACCGCGCACGGCCAGGTGTCGACGGCGAAGGGCAGCAGTGTGGGCGGGGCGGCCAGCATCACCTCCGCGCCGAGAGTGCTCAGCAGCAGTACGTTGGAGCGAGCCACCCTGCTGTGCAGCACGTCTCCGACGATCGTGACCCGGATGCCGTCGAGCCCGGAACCGCGGGTGCTTGCCCCCTTGAGCCTGCGCCGGATGGTGAACGCGTCGAGCAGGGCCTGGGTGGGATGCTCGTGAGTACCGTCTCCGGCGTTGATCACGCTGCCGCGGACCCAGTCGGCCAGCCTGTGCGCGGCGCCGGAGGCACTGTGCCGGAGCACTACCGCGTCCGCGCCCATGGCCTCCAGGGTCAGCGCTGTGTCCTTGAGGCTCTCACCCTTGGCGACGCTGGAGCCCTTGGCGGAGAAGTTGATCACATCGGCGGACAGCCGTTTCGCCGCGGCCTCGAACGAGATCCTGGTCCTGGTTGAGTCTTCGAAGAACAGGTTGACCACCGTCCTGCCGCGAAGCGTGGGCAGCTTCTTGATCGGGCGGTCTGCCAGGCTGGCCAGTTCCTCGGCGGTGTCCAGGATGAGCAGCGCGTCGCCGCGGCTGAGGTCGGCGGCCGAGATCAGATGGCGCTTCATGATGGCCACCCTTCGCTGCTGATCACCACGGCGTCCACCGGGTCGACCTCGGCCAGCAGGACGTGAACCACCTCGCGCTGTGAGGTGGGCAGGTTCTTGCCCACGTAGTCGGCGCGGATCGGGAGCTCGCGGTGGCCGCGATCGACCAGGACGGCCAACTGGACAGCCCGGGGCCTGCCGAGGTCGGTCAGCGCGTCGAGCGCCGCGCGGACGGTGCGGCCCGAGTACAGGACGTCATCGACGAGAACGACCGTTTTGCCGTCCACGCCGCCGACCGGAAGGTCGGTACGGCCCAGCGCACGCGCCGGGCGGAGCCGCAGGTCATCCCGGTGCATGGTCACGTCGAGCGATCCGCAGGGAACCTCGAGTCCCTCGAATTCCCCGATTCGGGCGGCCAGACGCCGGGCCAGCGGCACCCCTCGCGTCGGGATGCCGAGCAGGATGACCTCATTGCCGCCATGCGTCCGTTCCAGGATCTCGTGCGCGATCCTGGTCAGTGCACGCCTGATCTCCTCGGCATCGAGTACTGCGAGGCCATCACGCCCCGCGACCGGATTACCGGCTGCGCACATGAACGGACCTCCTTCCCCGCCTCACGGGACGGTCCTTAAAGGATGTCTACGCCTACGATCATACGAGGAGTTACCGCCGGGCAGGGCCGCTTCGCCGCGCCGGGCCAGCCATGTGATTTAGCTCACACAGAACAGATTCCACCGGAACGCGACGATTGCCCGCAATGCTCCGACCGCGTGCCTCCTGCGACGTGAAACCTGATCACGGCGGGGTTCCAGGCTGCCGGCGGAGGGTAGATGGTGATCCTGTGGGCAATCCGGTTACCGTATGAGTTTAGCCAGTTTTGCCATTCGGCTTGACCTCGTCGCGCTCGCCGCCTACCGTCACTGAGCGTAACCGTTACTGTAAGCGACGACTCGCCGGGAACCG
>JASHYW010000071.1 GCA_030042885.1 Streptosporangiaceae bacterium
GTCGAAAGATCCGGTGAATTGCCCGGCCCGGTCGCGGACCAGGAACCGGAAGTCCGCGGCGCGATCGCCGAGGCTCATCAGGAGATTGCGGATCTGCTGTGTGGTCCATGGCCCGTCCGGATTCGCGGTCACGCCGAGGATGTGTACATAGCGGGAGCCGACCTCGATCACGAAGAAGCAATACAGCCGCCGGAGCGTCATCGCGCAGTCTACGTGGAAGAAGTCGGCCGCGAGCATGGTCGCGGCTTGCGCGTGCAGGAACTTCCGCCACGTCGTGTCGGTGCGCCGCTGGGGCGCCGGGGGGATCTTCAGCGCCTTGAGGACCCGGCGGATCGTCGATGCGCTGACCCGGTGGCCGAGCTTGAGCAGCTCACCTTGGATCCTCTTGTATCCCCAGCCGTTGTTCTCGGTGGCGAGCCGCTCGATGAGCGCGGCGATCTCGGCGCTGACTGGCGGCCGTCCCGTCCGGTTCGGATAGGTCCACTTGCGGGTGACCAGGCGGCGGTGCCAGCGCAGGACGGTACCGGGGGTGACCAGCCGGTGCGCTCGCAGCCTTCCCGGCAGGAGCCGGATCAGCGCGGCCATCACCGCCCGGCCGGCCCAGTCCAGCCGGGGCCGCGGATGGGTCCGGCGCAGCACGGCGACCTCGTGCCGCAGGACCAAGAGCTCGGCGTTCTTGGAGGCCGACGACCGGGCCAGCAGGACCAGCCAGCCGCAGAGCCGGACGAGGATGAGATAGAGCAGGCGGAGAGACACGGATGATCATGATGTCCCAAGACTGACCCTGGTCATCAACTGCAATTCACAGGCCAGGCAGACTTCTGGCACCCCACAGGCCCTGACTAAGGGCGTCCCAGGGGGAGTGTCGGTTGATCGGATACTCCCGGACCGGGGTTAATAGTTGCTGGTCGCGTCGTCACTGATAAGCACGCTCTCCAGCACCTCATCCTCGAGCGGTCGGTCTTCGGCGTCAACCGGGACTTGGCTGATCTGATCGACCACAGTGCTGTTATCGATCACCTCACCAAAGATCGTGTGTTTGCCGGTCAGCCATGAGGCTGGGCTCACGGTGATGAAGAACTGCGAGCCGTTGCTACTCTCTCCGGAATTCGCCATAGCAACCTTGTATGGCTGGTCGAATGTAAGCTCCTCATGGAACTCGTTGTCCTGCCGGTAGCCGGGACCGCCGGACCCGGTCCCAACCGGGTCACCGCCCTGGATCAGGTAGCCGTGGACGACGCAGTGGAAGAGTGTGCCATCGTAGAGATTCACGCCACGCCGGAGCGGCTCGCGCTCGCGCGAGTCTATCCACGGCCGCTTTCCTTGCGCCAGTTCGATGAAGTTCCTGACCGTCTCAGGCGCATAATCTGGGAACAGCCTGATGATGATCGAACCCATGCTTGTCTGCAGGATGGCTGTCGGTCGGGCTGAGGCGCCCACCTCCTGCAGTTGTGCCTCCACCGCCCTAAATTCGACACCATTCCGCACGCGCAGAAGCTCGGCGGCCTTCGTGCGCAACGCCTCGACGCTCCTGGCCTGCTCGCCGGATAGCCAACCCTCTGCGCCATTGCCGGTGACCGAGAGGCCAGGCACCTGGTCCGCCGCCTGCGCACGTTCATCTGCCAGCCTGGCTTCGGTCTGCGCAGTATGCTCGACGTGCTCAGGCTGGGATCCGGTCGCGCCGATCTGGGATGTACCCGGCTGCGCGCCAAGCCATGGTGCCGTTACCCCAGCCTGCTTGGCAAGCGTTGAGACATACTCTTCCATTCGCGCGAGCCGGGCATCCATTTTCTGAAGCGCAGTCGGGACATCGATCTGGACCTGCACGGGCGCTGCGTTGTATGCGAAGACGAACTCGCTCGCTGAATCGATGTTCCGCTCCATGGGGCGCGGATGGCCATCTGCGGTCAGACGCTCAGTGAGGCGATAGAAGATCGGACGCAGCCGGAGCTCGGCCGGATGGCCCGGCATCCCCTCCTCGATTAGATCGACGAGGTACTTCGTAAAGTAGGTCTGCGAATCCGGCCCATCCGTATCAAAGGAGGCTGTCCCGTAGGCCTGGCACGCGGCCATCGTATACGCGCCGGCTCCGCCGACCTGATCTACCAAGTCGGATACGCCCAGCGTATTCCTTCTCTGATTGGCCAGTCCGGCGAAACAGCAGTCGAGTATGAGGATACTTGTTTCCGCGTGACTACGGATGAGGGCATCGCGGACGTCTCGGAACTCCAGGCTTGTGGATGCGCGCAGGTGAGATTCATTGTCAGACTCCACCAAGCCAAGGCACAGCTGGTCCTCGTCGTCGATCAGGCCATGGCCGACGAAGTAGAAGAGGGCCACATCATCGACATCGTGAAACATCTTGACCAGCTGGTAATGTAGGTCGCCTGGCCGCGACGCGTCCTCAATCACCGTGATCTTTTCAGAGGGCCATCCACAAAGGTCGCTCGCCAGTAGGCCGCGCATATATTACAGTTCGTGTTTCACGGTTAGTGCTGGGTCAGCAACATTGTGTTGAAGCGCTGCAGCAGGCGTGGTCACGGTGAGTGATGGGGACCTGGTGGGGCCGGAAGTGCGCGCCTGTAATCTGAGGCGGCCGTGACGCGCTGCCTGCTTTGCGGAAGAAAACAACAACGGCACGGCCGGGTGGGCCAGCATAGATGATGTCGCGGATTGCACGGCGAGAGTCGATGCGCAGGTCAGGGTGGTTCTGGGGCGGGTGCTGGCGCAGCGGCGCAGCGTGGAGGCCGCGTTCGGGTACCTGTCCGTGCACCGGCCAGGTGCAGAACTGCGTGATCACGGTGTTCGCCGCCTGCGTCACCACGTCCGGTCAGGCGTGGGCGGACTTCGAGGTGTACATGCCGGACCGGTGGGCCAGGGACCCGCAGCGCCGCCGGGCGGCCGGGATCCCGGAGGACCTGGCGATGGCGACCACGCCGGAGCTGGCGATCGGGCAGCTCAGGCGGCTGGCCGCGGCGGGGCTGCCGGTCGGCTGGGCCGCTTTTGATGAGGTGTGTACCCGCAGCGGCAAGCTGCGCGAGACCTGCGAGAAGGCCGGCCTGGCGTACGTACGTGGGCATCGTGCCGTGCGACTTCCTCATCACCCTGCCGTCCGGCGCGGTGATCCGCGCGCAGGAGGCGGT
>JASHYW010000589.1 GCA_030042885.1 Streptosporangiaceae bacterium
TAACTATAACTTACTAGTTTGGAAAAAATCTCAGAAATTTATGACCATGGTCCCTACCCAGCCTTCACCGGCCCGGGCACCCTGAAGTGATACGTCCCGCTCGGAACCCGGATCCAGCCACGCAAGGAAGGCACGACAGTGGAGACCATCAGCCGGCAGGCGGCCAGGCTACGCAAGGAATGGGAAACCGATGCCCGGTGGAAGGACACCGCGCGGACGTATTCGGCCGAGGACGTGGTCCGCCTTCGCGGCACCGTGCGCGAAGAGTTCACGCTGGCCAGGCTGGGCGCTGAGCGGCTGCGGAAGCTGCTGGCCTCCGAGGACGCGGTCACGGCCCTCGGCGCGGTGACCGGCAACCAGGCGGTCCAGCAGGTCAGGGCGGGGCTGAAGGCCATCTACCTGTCCGGCTGGCAGGTGGCGGCGGACGCGAACCTCGCCGGGCAGACGTACCCGGACCAGAGCCTGTATCCGGTCAACTCGGTGCCGCAGCTGGTGCGCAGGATCAACAACGCGCTGCTCCGGGCCGACCAGATCACCTGGTCGGAGTCGGCGGACGGTGACGTCCGGGGCGCTCCCTACTGGCTCGCGCCCATCGTGGCCGACGCGGAAGCCGGGTTCGGCGGCGTGCTGAACGCGTACGAGCTGATGAAGTCCATGATCGCGGCGGGTGCCGCCGGGGTGCACTGGGAGGACCAGCTCGCATCTGAGAAGAAGTGCGGCCACCTGGGGGGCAAGGTCCTCATCCCGACCGGCCAGCACATCAAGACGCTGAACGCGGCCAGGCTGGCCGCCGACGTGTGCGACGTGCCGACGCTGGTGATCGCGCGCACCGATGCGCACGCGGCGACGCTGCTGACCTCTGACGTCGACGACCGGGATAAGCCGTTCGTCACCGGCGAGCGAACCGCGGAAGGGTTCTACCGGGTGCGGAACGGGATCGGGCCGTGCATCGCCCGCGGGCTGGCCTATGCGCCTTACTCCGACCTGATCTGGATGGAGACGTCCACGCCGGACCTCGACGTCGCCCGCGAGTTCGCCGAGGCAATCAAGGACGTCTACCCAGACCAGCTGCTGGCCTACAACTGCTCGCCCTCGTTCAACTGGCGCGCGCACCTGGACGAGTCCACCATCGCGAAGTTCGGCAAGGAACTCGCGGCGATGGGCTACCGGTTCCAGTTCATCACGCTGGCCGGTTTCCACGCGCTCAACCACTCGATGTTCGAGCTGGCCAGCGGCTTCGCCGCCGAGGGCATGCCCGCCTACGTCAGGCTGCAGGAAGCCGAGTTCGCGGCCGAGAAGCACGGCTACACCGCCACCCGCCACCAGCGCGAGGCGGGCACCGGCTACTTCGACCTGGTCACGTCCGCGATCTCGCCCAACGCAGAGACCGTGGCCCTGGCTGGCTCGACCGAAGCCGAGCAGTTCCACGCCGCCTGACGTCAGGTGGAGTCGGCGGTACTCCCCTGACCGGCGGAACTGTCGGGATCGGCCGGGCCCCACGGCGCCTGCGAACGCCCGGGATCGGCCTGCGGCTGCGGCCTAGTCTCGGCCCAGTCGGACAGGAATCCGCCGCCCGCCATGGTCTGGGTAGCCCCAAGATCGGGATAGGTGGTGGCGGGGACGTCGTACTGCGCCGGCCCGATGGGTACCGGCCTGCTCCGCCACCTGGACGGCACGAACAACGGGATGATCATCGCCATCCCTATCAGGGCCAGCACCCCGTCGGACAGCATGGCCAGGAAGCCTATGCCGTAGACGTCTGTCCTCAGCGGGATGTAGTGCACCGCGCGATGCGCGCTGAACAGCCACAGCCCGGTCCAGGCGAGCAGGACGAGCCCGGGCAGCCCGGACGCGAGCGGGGAGACGCGCGGCAGCGCGATCAGTATCCCGGCCACCAGGCCCACGGCGAGCAGCGCGCCGAACGCCTCGAGCGTGGCACGGTCGCGAACGAGAGGGCTGGCGCCGGGCAGCAGCGCGGCGGCCCTGGCCGGCCCGACGAGCAGCTTCAGGTAACCCCATGAGCCGGCGAAGAACACCGCGGCGGCCATGACGATGGCCAGGGCCACACCGACCAGATGGCGCATATGCCTCAACCCCTTAGGTGCTCACACTCGGAAGCTTACGGCGAGCGGACCTCTATGCGGGGCCACAGGCGACAACCAATATGCTGGGCGGCGTGCGCATTCACGCCATCTTCGGGGGAATCGGCGCGTTCGCCGTCAAGTTCCGCTGGGTCGTTATCGCGGCATGGCTCGTCGCGGCGTTCGCCGTGCCGCGCTTCCTGCCGTCGCTGGCCAGCGTCACCCAGGGCAACAACAGCGCGTTCCTGCCCGCCAGCGCGCCCAGCGAGCAGGCCGCGCAGCTCGCGGCGCCGTTCGGGACCACGAACCTGATCCCGATACCTGTAGTCGCCGCGGTCAGCCAGGGCACCCTGTCCACTGCCGACGAGGCCTGGCTGACCACCCTGCAGCACGATCTCGGCACGGTTTCCACCGTCACCGCGGTGAAGGATCTCGGCCGGTCCGCCGACGGCCAGGCCGCGCAGCTGCTGGTGCTCTCCGACGTCAACGGCAGCGACGCGCCGGCCCAGACCACGCTGGTGGACGACCTGCGCGCGGAGATCGCGCGTGCGACCCCACCGGCCGACATGCAAGTGCACCTGGCCGGCGACATCGCGATCAACGTTGACCAGCAGGCGAAGTCCGGCACCACGGGAAACCAGATCGAGTTCGTGTCCGTGGTCTTCATCCTCATCCTGCTGCTGCTGATCTTCAGGGCACTGCTCGCGCCCCTCATCACGCTGATCCCCGCGTTCTTCGCCGTGGCCATCTCGGGCCCGCTGGTCGGGGAGGCGGCGCATGCGGGCCTGAAGGTCTCCCAGCTCGCCCAGCTGATGCTGATCGTGCTGGTACTCGGCGCGGGCACGGACTACGGCCTGTTCCTCGTCTTCCGCGTCCGGGAGAACCTGCGTGAAGGAGCGGAGCCAAAGGAGGCGGTACGCGCGGCCGTCACCCGCGTCGGCGAGACCATCACCTTCTCCGCCCTGACCGTGATCGCCGCGCTGCTGTCCCTGCTCATCGCCACCTTCCAGATCTACTCCCAGCTCGGCATCCCGCTCGCCATCGGCATCGGCACCATGCTGCTCGCCGGGCTCACCCTGTTGCCCGCGCTGCTCGCCGTGTTCGGCCGGGCGACGTTCTGGCCGAGCAAGACCCGGGAGGGCACCGGCAAGGCCGGCCTGTGGGGGCGGATCGCCACGCGGATCGTGCGCAGGCCAGCCGTGCCGCTCACCATCGGCGTGCTCGGCCTGGGCGCGCTCGCGCTCGCGGTGACGCAATACAAGCCCGGCGGCTTCGGCGGGGCCATCACCGCGCCGGCCGGGAGCGACTCCGCGGCAGGCACCGCACTGCTCGCCAAGCACTTCCCGTCCAGCTCGTCGAACCCGACGAACCTCATCTACAAGCTGCCGCAGCCGGCCTGGGAGAACCCGGAACCGATCGCCGCGGCGACCGATCAGCTGAAGGCCAGCGGGCTGTTCACCGGCGTCACCGGGCCGCTGAGCCCGGCGGGCGTCACCTTGACGCCGGCTCAGTACACCTCGCTGCACTCCCTGCTCGGGAACGCCGCGGCGCTGCCCGCCGTCCCCGCGACACACCTCACCATCCCGCTCCAGGCTTATGAGGTATACCGGGCGACC
>JASHYW010000590.1 GCA_030042885.1 Streptosporangiaceae bacterium
CAGGGCGAGCAGGCCGCTGCGGGTGCCCTCGAGCACCGGCACGCCCGCGGCGCGCAGCCGGGCCGCGGCGACCGGGTCGATGGCGGCGGGCAGACCGGCCAGCACGGCGACCGGCTTGGTCGTGCCGGAAGCGGCGGTCAGCACGGCTTGCGGGTAGGCCTGGTCGCCGTCCAATTCCGGCACCAGGTCGACGGCCAGGGCGACCGCCGCCACCGCCGGGTCGGCGGCCAGCGCGGACAGGCACTCGGCGAACAGGGGCTCGGCGCCCCGGCCGGTCCCCCACGCATCCAGCGGGTTGGCCGGCGCCAGGCCGGGCTCGAGGACCGCGGCCAGCCGGTCGGTGGTCGCCTGGCTGATCGGGGCGAACGGCAGGTTCAGCTCGGCGGCCAGATCGGCGACGTGCGCGCGTTCCAGGCCGGAGTCGTGCACGGTAGCGATGCCGGTTCGGTGAGCAGCCCGGCGGCCGGCCCCGTGTTGGCCAACAGAGAACAGCTCCAGCGTGTCGGTGAGTTCGGCCAGGTCGCGCACGCGGTGAATGCCGTACGCGGCGGCCAGCGCCTCCCACGCCCCATCGGCCGCGGCCAGCGCTCCAGAGTGCGCGGTCACCAGCGCCTTCCCGGTGTCGGACGCTCCCACGGACAGGAGCACCACGGGCACATCGCGGGCCTGGGCAGAGCCGAGGACCGACCGCAGCTCCGCCGCGTCCCTGATCGCCTCAAGCACCAGCGCCAGCACCCGGGTCTCGGCCAGCCCCAGCGCGTACCTGGCGTACGCCGCGGTGCTGGTGGCGAGCTCCTGCCCGGACGAGACGACCAGGCTGAAGCCGAAACCGCGGCGCGCCCGGAGCATCGCGAAGAACACCGAGCCCGAGTGGGTGATCAGCGCCACCGACCCGGGCGCGGGGTCGGGCTCGAGGTACCCGACGGCCCGCAGCCCGTAGGCCACGTTCATGAACCCCATGCAGGCCGGGCCGCACATGGCCATGCCCGCGGACGTGGCGATCGCGGCCAGCCGGTGCCTCAGCCCGCGGGTGGGCGGAAGGTCGTGAGCATATCCGAAAATGACGGCCGAACGGTCCCCCCTGCTGGCCGCGTGGCCAAGCTGCTCCTCCAGGGCTGTGTCCGGCACCGCGAGCAGGACCAGGTCCACCGGCTCGGGCACATCGGCCAGCCGGGGCAGGCAGGGCTGGCCGTCGATCTCGGCGTAGCGGGGGTTCACCAGGTACGTGCGCGGCCGGGACGGGCTCTTGGCCACCTGCTCGATCATCCGCGCACCGAGGCTGCCCGGCCGCGCGCTGGCGCCGACCAGCGCGATGCTGCGCGCCTCGAGCATCGCGGTCACGACGGCGGCCTCGTCCCGCGTGTCCGTGGAGGCGCGGGAGGGCATCCTGTCCGGTGGCGTTGCGGGCGGCGTGGTCATGGCCGACGCTGGCGGCGTCGGCCGGGTCGGCGGGCTGCCCTGCGGTCGGCGATCGCGGCGCGGGCCGCCTGCATGCCGGGGATGCCGCAAACTCCGCCGCCCGCGTGGGTGGCGGAGCTGGCGTAGTACAGGCCGGGCACTGGTGTGCGGTAGTCGGCGAACCCCGGCGCGGGGCGCATATGGAACAGCTGCTCCAGGGACAGATCGCCGTGGAAGATGTTGCCGCCGATCAGGCCGTACTCATGCTCCATCTCATACGGGCCCACGATGTCGCGGTGCAGGATCGAGCTCTTGAAGTTCGGCGCCACCTCGTTGTAGCAGTCGATCATGCGGTCGGCGTAGGCCTGGAGTTCTCCGGCGTGCGGCTCTTCGTTCCAGTCGGCCGGGACCCACTGGGTGAACAGCGACATGATGTGGTAGCCCTCCGGGCACAGGGTGGTGTCGAACGCGGTCGGGATCACGCCGTCGCTGAACGGCTTGAGCGCGGGCCTGCCGTCGCGCGCGTCGGTGAAGGCGCGCTCGATGTAGCTCATGGACGGCGCCATCTCCACCGAGCCCGTGTGGTGCTCCTGCAGGTTCGTACCGGGGTCGGCGGTGAAGTCGGGAAGTTCGGCCAGGGCCAGGTTGATCTTGACCACGCCGCTGCGGCTCTTCCAGTGCTCGATGTCGTTGACGAAATCATCCGGCAGGTTCTGCCGGCCGACGTGGGCCAGGAACGCGGTGCGCGGGTGCAGCGAGGTGACGACGACCCTGGCGGTGAGCTGCTGGCCGTTTTCCAGGACCACGCCGTGGGCGCGGCCATTGCTGATCAGGATCTGCTGGACCCGGGCGCCGGTGCGGATCTCGGCGCCGTTCTCGCGGGCGGCGCTGGCGATAGCGTCCGCCACCGCGCCCATGCCGCCCTCCTGGAAGCCCCAGTTGCCCAGGTGACCGTCGCCGACGTCGCCGATGGAGTGGTGGGCCATCACGTAGGCGGTGCCAGGCTCGTAGGGCCCGGCCCAGGTGCCGATCACGCCGTTGACCGCGAGCGCGCCCTTCACCTGCGGCGATTCGAACCAGTCGTTCAGCAGGTCGGCGATCGACATGGTCATCAGCCGGGTCACGTCGGCGATGGTGCGGACGCCCAGCCCGCGGTAGCGCCAGGCCAGCCGGAGGGTCTCGCTGAGGTCGCGGGGACGGCGGGAGCCGAGGTTCGGCGGCACGGTGAGCAGCAGCGGGCCCAGCACGTCAGCCAGGCCGGCCAGCCAGGCGTCCCAGCGCGGCATGGCGTCGGCGTCCTTCTTCGACCACCGGGACACCTCGTCGTGGTTGCGCCTGGCGTCGTCGGCATAGAGCTTTATCGACCCGCCTCCGGGAAAGGCCTGGTAATACGGGCCCATCGGGTAGATCTTGTAACCATGCTTTTCCAGTTGCAGGTCACGGATGATGGTCGGCGGCAGCAGCGACATCACGTACGACAGGCGGGTGACGCGGAATTCTGGGGCATCGGGCCAGGGTGCTTCGGTGGTCGCGGCGCCGCCGGTCTTCGGCCGTGCCTCCAGCACGAGCGTGCGAGCGCCGGAGCGGGCCAGGTATGCCGCGGCGACCAGGCCGTTGTGCCCGCCGCCGACGATGATCGCGTCGTAGTCCTTGGTAGTCATGAACCGGAGCCTCCGAAAGATTGACTGAACATTCAGTCTAGAAGCTGCTACGATTACTCACAAGACCGGGAGCCGAACGGCGCCTCGATGGCGCCCCGGAGGCGAGCGGGGAAACGTGACCGCAGGCGAGGGAGCGGGCATGAAGGATGAGGCGGGTACCGCGCGGGATGCCGGGGGCGCGCGCGATGCCGGAGAGCAGCGGCGGGACTCCGGGGAGCAGCGACGGGACTCCGGGGAGCAGCGGCGGGACTCCGGGGAGCAGCGGCGCGAGCAGATGCTGCGGGCGGCGCTGGAGGTCATCCTCGAGCGCGGCTACGCCGACACCAGGATCGCCGACGTCGCCGAGCGCGCCGGCACGAGCCCGGCGCTGGTCATCTACTACTTCAAGACCC
>JASHYW010000591.1 GCA_030042885.1 Streptosporangiaceae bacterium
CAGCCTGAACGGCTCGCTGGCGCGGGACCAGATCACGCCGCAGACGATGGCGCACGTCCGCGCGCTGAACGAGATCGCCAGCTCCCGGGGCCAGACGCTAGCTCAGCTCGCGCTGTCCTGGGCGCTGCGCGACCCGCGGGTGACGTCGGTGCTGATCGGCGCGAGCAACGTGGCGCAACTCGAGGAGAACCTGGCCGCGGCCGGCCACAGCGACTTCACCGCGGACGAGCTGGCCGCGATCGACCGCGACGCCGTGGACTCCGGCATCAACATCTGGGCCGCCTCCAGCGCCCACTAACCCGCACGATCCGTGATCGTGGATCGTCACCTCCCGCCCGCGGGTAGTAACGACGCACGCTAATCCGGCGCGGTTGCGGGTGGTGGTGGTGGGAGGCCTGGGGTTTGCGGGGCGACGGGTCAGGGTCTACGGGGCGAGTCAGGAGGCTACCGGGCGAGTCAGGAGGCTACCGGGCGAGTCAGGAGGCTAGGTAGCGGCCGAACCAGGTGAAGATGCGCTGCCAGCCGTCCAGGGCGGCCTCGGGGCGGTAGGCGGGGCGGGTGACGTTGAAGAACGCGTGGCCGGCACCTTCGTAGGACGTGAACTCGTAGGTCTTGCCCTGGTCTTTCAGCTCTTGCTCGAGCTCGGCCACCTGCTCTGGCGAGGGGTACTGGTCGTCCGCGCCGAACAGGCCGAGCAACGGGCAGGACAGGTTCTTGATGAGATGCTTGATGGGGCCGACCTTGAGCGGCATGCCCTCCGGGGGGGTGCCGACCACGAACGCGCCGTAGCAGTCGACGGCCGCGTCGAGCGGCAGGCTGCACGCGGCCAGGACCGACTGCCGGCCGCCGGAGCAATACCCGATCACGCCGACCTTGCCGTTGGCGGAGCTGAGCCCGCGAAGGTGGGCCGCCGCTCCTGCCACGTCACCGACCAGCCGGGCGTCGGGCACGCCGCCCTTGGCACGGGCCGCCGCGGCGGCGTCGTCCGGGCTGGCCCCGGGCGCGTCGCGATGGTAGAGGTTCGGCATGAGCGCGTTGTAACCGTGGACGGCGAAGTTGCGCGCGATCTCCTTGGTCGGCTTGTCGTAGCCGGGCATGTGGTGGATCACCACCACCCCGCCGAACGGGCCCTGGCTCATGGGCCGGGCCAGGTAAGCCTCGATCTCGTCGCCACCGTCACCGTGAATGGTGACGGTCTCGGCCAGCATCGCGTCGTACATCAGGCTCCCTTCCTGGGCTTGGTGGCGCTCAGATCCTACGATCCGGGTCCGGTGGGCAGGCAGACCAGGGTCAGGAAGAGATAGAGCTTCGCCATGGGCGAACCTGGAAGGGCCGATATTGCCTTGCCTGGGCTGGTACGGCGAAATATGGTTGAGGTACTCAACTGTTGAGGGGCTCAGGCAACGGGTCGACGGGAGGTGAGCACGGATGGACGAGCAGCAGGGCCCGTCGGCCGCGCTGGACCCCGGACCCGCACCGCACGAGGGGAGCGTACGGGACGCCGAGCCGGTCCCGCATGCGGAGCCGTTCCTCGTGGCGGGGCCGGGCCATCCGGTCAGTGACGACGAGCTGAATCAGCAGATCGCGGACGCGCTCGCCGAACTCATCAAGCAGGCCCACGACCTCGGCCAGGGCATCGCGTCCGACTTCGCGCTGACCGTCAGCGACGCCAAGGCCCTGTACATGCTCCGGACGCCCTTGACGATGAAGGAACTCGGGGCCCGGATGGGCTGCGATCCTTCCTTCGTCACCTCGGTCGCGGACGCGCTGGAGAAGCGCGGCCTGGCCCGGCGGGAACCCTCACAGCGTGACCGGCGCAGCAAGAACCTCATCCTCACCCCGGAGGGCGAGAAGGTGAGAGACCTGATCTGGAGTGAGATTTCGGCCCGGGCACCGTGGTGCACCACGCTGGACACCGGCGAGCGCCAGTGCCTGCTCGGGCTGATCCGGAAGATGCTCAGGATGGGCGGTGGGAGGTGATGGTGTCACAACCGCGGCGGCTGTTTCGTCATGACCGATGACGACGCAGCCGCACGGCCGTCACACATGAGGGCGGCCACACGGGAGGACTTCAGACGCTACGGGGGCTGATACCACGGCCCGTTCGGCCAAAAAAGGGTTTTAGACGACACGCACGGCGCGTGGCCGCGGAACTTCGCCGGTCACGACGTTAGTTCAGTGCGCCCTCAAGCAAGGGAGAGATTCACTTGTCCGCCACATCACCAGACACCGGGCAGCAGGCCGCCCTCAACGGCGCGCCCGTCCGGGAGGTCAGTATCGCGGCGGTGCCAGACGCCGCCCGCAGTCCGGGCACGGGGGCCCCGCAGCGCAGGCTGGGCCTGGCCCTGGCCGTCATCGCGACGGCACAGCTGATGGTCGTGCTCGACGCGACCATCGTCAACGTCGCCCTGCCGCACATCCAGACCGCGCTCGGCTTCTCGGGCAGCAACCTGGAATGGGTCGTCAACGCGTACGCGCTGGCGTTCGGGGGGCTGCTGCTGCTCGGCGGGAGGTCCGGCGACCTACTGGGGCGCCGCCGGGTCTTCATCGCCGGCATCCTGATCTTCTCGCTGGCGTCGCTGCTCGGCGGGTTCGCCACCGACCAGGCGTGGCTGCTCGGCGCACGCGTGGTCCAGGGCATCGGAGGCGCGTTCGCCGCGCCCACCGCGCTGTCGCTGATCGCCGTCACGTTCCCCGAGGGCCCGCCGCGCAACCGCGCGATGGGCGTGTACGCCGGGATGAGCGTGGCAGGCGGCGCGGTCGGCCTGCTGGCCGGCGGGCTGCTGGTCACCTTCCTCAGCTGGCGCTGGGTGTTCTTCGTCAACGTCCCCATCGGCCTGGCGGTCGCGCTCGCCGCGCCGCGCGTGCTCGGCGAGTCTGAGCGGCGCCCTGGCCGGTTCGACCTGCCCGGCGCGATCACCGGCAGCCTCGGCCTGGCCGCGCTCGTCTACGGGCTGTCCAACGCTGCGACCAGCCCGAACGGCGTCTCACACTGGGGCGACACCAAGGTGATCGTCACGCTGGTGGCCGCGGCGGTGCTGCTGGTGGCGTTCGGCTGGATCGAGGTGCGCAGCAAGCACGCGCTGGTCCCGCTCCGGGTGCTGCGCAACCGGAACCGGTCCGGCGCCTACCTGGTCAGCCTGTGCATCGGCACCGCGCTGTTCGGCATGTTCTTCTTCCTCACG
>JASHYW010000592.1 GCA_030042885.1 Streptosporangiaceae bacterium
TGTTGTAGGTCGAGGTGAACACGAACTTGGCCGACTGGTGGTGCGAGGGCACGAAGATGAGCACGCCGACGATCAGCAGCACGCCAAGGATGTGCCACCACACGCTGACGTTGTTCAGCAGCGCGACCAGCCGGATGCCGAACTGGTTCATCAGCCCGTGCACGAACAGCACGATCGCGAAGATCAGGATCGTGACCCAGCGCGCCGTGCTGACCCCCCACTGCAGGTTCAGCAGCGCGTTGATGAAGAACGCCACGCCGAAGTCGATGCCCGCGGTGATCGCGACCTGGCCCAGGAAGTTGAACCAGCCGGTGAACCAGGACCAGGCGGGCCCGTTGGTCTTGGCCAGCTTGGCCGACCAGTAATACAGGCCGCCCGCCGTCGGGTAGCTGGAGCAGACCTCGGCCATGGCCAGCCCGACGACCAGGGTCATGATCCCGACGATCGGCCAGCCCCACGCGATGATGGCGGGCCCGCCGGTGGCCATGCCGTACCCGTGCAGGGTCATGCAGCCGGACAGGATCGAGATGATCGTGAACGACACGGCGAAGTTCGAGAACCCCGACATCCGCCTGCGAAGCTCCTGCGCGTAACCAAGCTCGTGGAGGCGGCGCTCGTCCGCGCCAACCGTCTTCACGGCGGCTATGTCGTCGGCCATGCGATCTCCCTACGCGAAACAAGCGAATATGACTGGAACCGGTCCATTGAATGAAGGTATTCACGCACTGTGCCAGGGAGCGTGTCAAGGGGCCGAACCGGAATGCCCGGGAGCTGCGCCCTGTCCCACCCGCCGAGCCCCGGAGCCTCATGGATTCATGGCCCGGAGCCTCACGGACCCGGGCGGCCCGGAACCTCACGGGTTCACGGCCTGTAGCCGGGCGGTTCAGGCCTCGGAGTCGTGCGACTTCAGGGACTCGCCGAGGAACCCGCGCAGCAGCGCCGCGGTCCCCGCCACGTGCTCGGCCATGGCGCGCCGGGCCCGCTCGGGATCGCCGGCCAGGATGGCCCGCACGATGCTCGCGTGCTGGACGTTCGCGTGCTCGAGGTTCCGCTCGAGCATGGGAATGGCGTTGAGCAGGTCGACCAGCCGGACCCGGGCCTCGACCACGCTCGTGGTCAGCTGCGGCGAGCCCGCCGCGTCCGCGATGGCCAGGTGCAGCCGCGTGTCCGCCTGCCGGTACCCGGACAAGCCGCAGATCTCCATGGCCGCCAGGCACTCGGCCAGGTTCTCCCGCTGCTGCCTGGTCAGGCTGGCCCGGGCTGCCATCTCGGCCGCGCCGGTCTCCACCACCCGCCGGAACGTCAGCGCGTCGTCAAGCCCGGTGCCCATGTCCCGCGCGGTCCGGGTCAGTTCGTCCGGCACCAGGGGCTCTGGCGTGCGGATGATGAACGTGCCGCCGAACCTGCCGCGCTTGGTCTCGACGTAGCCGGCCGCGGCCAGCTCGCGCAGTGCCTCGCGCAGCGTGATCCGGCTGACCCCGAGCCTGCGGGTCAGTTCCCGTTCCGGGGGCAGCCTGTCACCCGGCGCGTACACGCCCAGCTTGACGCCCTCGAGCAGCCGCTCGACGGTCTCCTCGAAGGCATTCCCCGTCCGCACCGCGCGGAATACCGCGGCGATGATGGCGGGCGACCCTCCCGGCACGGTGGTAACTCCTGATCGCCGGTGCTGTGCTCTGCGCACACAACACTTACGCCAGAAGATTAGATCATGGGCGCAAGTACCCGAGCCCGGGCCGTGGCCCGCTCGGTCGCGACGCCGACCAGAGCGGTGAAGACCCGCATGTCAGTGCCTTGCTCAGGGTGCCACTGCACGCCGAGCACGAAGCCGGGCAGGCCGTCCAGCGCCGAAGGCCCGGCCTCGACCGCCTCGATGGTGCCGTCTTCCTCCCACGCGACCGCCTTGAGCCCGTCGCCGAGCAGGTCAACGGCCTGGTGGTGGTGGGTCGGCACGTCAAAGTGCCCGTCGTCGGGAATGATCCCGGCCAGCAGGCTGCCCGGGCTGACCCGCACCTTGTGCTGCCCGTACTTGCCCTGCCTGCCGCTGTGCCGGGCATGGCCGACCAGGTCCGGGACGTGCTGGTGCAAGGTGCCGCCCCTGACCACGTTCAGCACCTGCATACCCCGGCAGATGGCGAGCAACGGCACGCCCAGGCTCAGCGCTGCGCCGGTGACGGCGAAATCCCATGCGTCCCTGACCGGCCCCGGGGCCTGCGTCTCCGGGTGCCGCGCGGCGCCGTACCGATCCGGCTCGATGTCCGGGCCGCCCGGGACCACCAGGCCGTCCAGGCCCGCGACGGTCACGGTCGCTTCTTCGTCGTCCCCGCCCGGCGGCAGCAGTACCGGCCGTCCGCCGCTGCGCCGCACGGCCTCCACATATACCGCTGGAAGCATCGCCGCCCGCGCCGACCAGTTCCGCCAGGAAGCGTGATCGTCGTACGTGGTGATGCCAATGACCGGCGTCATAGTTCCCCTTTGAACTGAGCCTGGGTCCCGCTACCCGTAAAGATCTTGATGATTCCGAACGATCCTGGGTTCGTGGTCACCTTCCGTATGCACGGATCCCGTGGGTGACGACGCAGACCGTTGCGGTTTCAAGAACTAGGTTAGCAGTGTTTCATCCGGTGTTCCGGCACATAATCTAAATTACGTTCTGTGCCTGCTGGATTATTAATTGTAGGGCATCGCTCGTTCCCTCGCCTGCCGAACGCGAAAACCATCACGCACCGTGGTGTGTGGGTGCCGCCCAGCACAGCGACGCCGCGAACGTGATCAGGATCACCAGCGGCGACGCGAACCCCGCGGCGTCCCCTTCCGCTGCACGTCCGTCCCGGCCCGGTGCGTCGCAGGCTGACCCGCCTGCTCGCGACGCGCCTGTGTCACTTTCCCTGCGCTATTGTCGCTTGCGCTGGGACATTGCGGCTTGACCTGATCCAATATCCCGTATCAGCATGTGATAACTGACTTCCAACGGGCATAGCGGGGCATGGACGACTCAGGCGTGCGTCAGCGAGCCGACCGGACGTACCGCGTCCGGCCGTCCTTCGACCTTGTTGCGGCGAAACTACGCCGTCCGGTGACCCGGCCCGGGACCATCCGCCGGGCGGCGCTGATCGAACGGCTGATGCGGGACGACTCGGGTCCGATCGTGTCAGTGGCCGCGCCTGCCGGGTACGGGAAGACCACGCTGCTGGCTCAGTGGGCCGAGCGTGACGGCCGGGCCTTCGCCTGGGTGTCGCTCGACGAAAACGACAACGACCCGAAGGTCCTGCTCACGTACGTGACGCGGGCGCTGGACGCGGTGCAGCCGGTGGGCGCGCGGGTGTTCGAGGCGCTGGCCTCCCCGGTGAGCTCGGTACCCGGCTCGGTCGTGCCCAGGCTGGGGGCGGCGTTCGCGTCGATGACCGTGCCGGTCGTGCTGGTGCTCGATGACGTGCACGTGCTGGACAACCGTGTGTGCCAGGCCGCGCTGTCGGTGCTGGCCGATCACGTGCCCAAGGGGTCACGGCTGGTGCTGGCCGGCCGGACCGAGCCGCCGCTGCGGATGGCGCGGCTGCGGGCCGAGGGCCGGGTCACCGAGATCGGCCCGGCCGACCTCTCGCTCACCCGGGAGGAGGCCGGGCCGCTCCTGCGCAACGCCGGCGTGACGCTGGGTGCCGATGAGGTGGCGGTGCTGCACCGGCGGACCGAGGGCTGGCCGGCCGGGCTGTACCTGGCCGCGCTGGCCATCCGGGCGGGCGGCTCGCTGCCGGGTGCGGCCGGCTCGTTCGGCGGCGATGACCGGTTCGTCAGCGAGTACGTGGAGTCGGAGTTCCTGGCCCGGATCTCGGCGCGGGACCGGGAGTTCCTGACCCGGACCGCGGTGCTGGAGCGGATGTCCGGGCCGCTGTGCGAGGCGGTGCTTGACCGGCCCGGCGCGGCCGCGGACCTGGCCGGGCTGGCCCGGTCGAACCTGCTGCTGGTGCCGGTGGACCGGCGGCGGCAGTGGTACCGCTATCACCATCTGTTCCGGGACATGCTGCTCGCCGAGCTGGAACGCACCGAGCCCGGGCTGCTGCCGGTGCTGCGCCGCCGCGCCGCGAGCTGGTACCTGCGGCACGACCGGCCCGAGGAGGCCCTGGAGTACTCCATGGCCGCCGGAGACGTCGATGAGGCCGCCCGCCTGACGGAGCAACTCTCGCTGCCGACCTACCGGCAGGCGCGGATCGCCACCCTCCAGCGGTGGTTCGGGTGGCTGGAGGACCGGGGCGCGATCGAAGGACATCCGCTGGTCGCGCTGTGGGCCTCGTTCCTCGCCGCCACGACGGGGCGGCCCGCCGAGGCCGAGCGGTGGGCCGACGTGGTGGATCGCTGGCTGGACGCGGCCCGGCCTCCCGACCCTCATGTCGAGGCGTGGGCCGCGGTGAGCCGGGCCCTGCTGTGCCGTCACGGGGTCGAGCGGATGCGCGCCGACGCCGACGAGGCGGTGCGGCGCTTCGCCGAGGTCGGCATCGTGGCCCCGGTAGCTCCGCTCGTCCAGGGGATCGCGCGTGTCCTGTGCGGTGACCTCGATGGTGGCGACGCACGCATCGCCGATGCCATCGCCATCGGAGAGATCGGAGCGCCGGATGTCCTCGCGGTCGCGTTGTGCGAACGGGCGCTGCTGGCCATGGCCCACGGTGAGTGGAGCCGGGCCGAGGACCTGGCCCGCCAGGCCCGCGCGACCCTGGATGCGGCGGGGATCGAGGACCCGCTCGTCTGCGCGGTGCACGCCCGCATGGCCATGCACCGCGGCGATGTCCCGGCGGCGCGGCACGAGCTCACCCGCGCCCAGCGCCTCGGGCCGTTGCTGACCTACGCGCATCCGCATCTGGCCGTTCAGACTCGGATCGAGCTCATCCGTGTCTACCTCGCGCTCGCCGATATAGCCGGGGCCAGGACGCAGATGCGGGAGA
>JASHYW010000593.1 GCA_030042885.1 Streptosporangiaceae bacterium
TTGAGCCCATCGACATGCGGCTGGCCCGCGAGACCTACCTGGAGGCGCTCTCCGCCGGGTTGTTCGCCGCCCGCCTGGCCATCGGCGCCGACCTGCACGAGGTCGCCGAGGCAGCCCGCGCATTGCCGCCAGCGCCGCAGCCCGCACGCGCCCCCGACCTGCTGCTCGACGGGCTGGCACTGCAGATCACGGAGGGCAGCGCGGCCGCGGTGCCGGTGCTCAGGCAAGCGGTCTGTGCGTTCCGGTCAGGGGATGTCTCCGACGAGGAGGCGCTCCGCTGGTGGCAGGTGCCCCACACCGCCGCGAATTTGTGGGACTACGAAAGCGTGGACGTGCTGTCGGCCCGCCAGGTCGAGATCGCCCGGCACGTCGGCGCGCTGACCGACGTGCCCATCGGCTTGAACATGCGCGCCTGCGTGCACCTGGTCGCGGGCGAGTTCGCCGAGGCCGGCGCGTTTGCCGCTGAGGCCCAGTCGGTCAGCGAGGCCACGAACAGCAGTATGGCCCCCTACGCGGCGGTCGCGCTCGCCGCGTTCCAAGGCCGGGAGGCCGAAACCCTCGCGCTGGCGGAGGCTGCTACCAAGGACGCGGAGCGCCGCGGCGAAGGCAAAGCGCTGGGCTTCTTCGAGTTTGCAGCCGCCGTGCTGTTCAACAGCCTCGGCCGCTACGACGACGCGCTCGCCGCCGCGCGGCAGTCCAGCGAAGGTCCCCTTGTCCATTTCTACGCCAGTCAGTCGCTGGCCGAGATGACCGAAGCCGCGGCGCGCAGCGGCAGGCCCGAGCTCGCGGCCGCCGCGGTTCGCCGGCTTGCCGAGCACACACGCGCGTGCGGGACCGACTGGGCGCTCGGCGTACAGGCCCGCTCGCAAGCGCTGATCAGCCGCGGGCAGGCCGCGGAGCGCGGCTACCGCGAGGCCATCGAGCGCCTCGGCCGCACCCCGCTCAAAGTCGAACTCGCCCGCGCGCAGCTGGCCTACGGCGAATGGCTGCGCAGCGAGCGGCGCAGGCGCGACGCCCGGGACCAGCTACGCGCCGCCCACGAGGCTTTCGACTCCATGGGCGCGGCAGCGTTCGCCGACCGCGCCCGCGGCGAGCTCGAGGCCACCGGCGAGCACGCCCGCGAGCGCACGCTCGATGCACGCGAGCCGCTCACCGCCCAGGAAGCGCTGATC
Organism: Streptosporangiaceae bacterium; assembly: GCA_030042885.1. The sequence goes on from JASHYW010000593.1 coordinate 1,173, forward strand.
GCCAAGCTGGCCGGGGACGGGGCGTCCAACCGGCAGATCGCCGGGCAGCTGTTCATCAGCCCCGCGACCGTCGCCTACCACCTGCGCAAGGTGTTCACCAAGCTCTGCGTCAGCTCCCGCCACGAGCTCGCCGCGGCCGTGCCAGCACAGCCCGTGCCGCTCCCCCGGGCGCCGGGATGCGCGGACGGCACGCCGACCACCATGCGGGAACCGGGTGACGGCCGGATCCGGGCCCGCGACTAGACGTTCAGCAGCTTCTTCAGGAACTGCCCCGTGTAGCTCTCCTCGACGTGGGCCACCTGCTCAGGCGTGCCCGTCGCGATCACGGTGCCGCCCCGCGACCCGCCGTCGGGACCCAGGTCGATGACCCAGTCCGCGGTCTTGATCACGTCCAGGTTGTGCTCGATGACGATCACCGTGTTACCGCCGTCGACCAGCCTGCCGAGCACGCCCAGCAGCTTGCGGATGTCGTCGAAGTGCAGGCCCGTGGTGGGCTCGTCCAGCACGTAGATGGTCCGGCCGGTCGACCGGCGCTGCAGTTCCGAGGCCAGCTTGACGCGCTGCGCCTCGCCGCCGGACAGGGTCGGCGCGGGCTGGCCAAGCCGGACGTAGCCGAGGCCGACATCGACCAGCGTCTTCAGGTGCCGGTGGATGGCCGGGACTGGCTCGAAGAACCCGGCGGCTTCCTCGATCGGCATCTCGAGCACGTCCGCGATCGTCTTGCCCTTGTAGTGCACCTGCAGCGTGTCGGTGTTGTACCGGGCGCCGTGGCAGACCTCGCAGGGCACGTACACGTCAGGCAGGAACTGCATCTCGATCTTGATAGTGCCGTCGCCCGAGCACGCCTCGCAGCGGCCGCCCTTGACGTTGAAGGAGAACCTGCCCGGCTGGTAGCCGCGGATCTTCGCTTCGGTAGTCTGCGCGAACAGCTTCCTGACGTGGTCGAATACGCCCGTGTAAGTCGCCGGGTTGGACCGCGGCGTGCGGCCGATCGGGCCCTGGTCGACGTGCACGACCTTGTCCAGGTGCTGCATCCCGGTGACCCGCTGGTGCTTGCCAGGCACGATCCTCGTGCCGTGCAGCTCCCTGGCCAGCGCCGCGTACAGGATGTCGTTGACAAGGGTGGACTTCCCCGATCCCGAGACGCCGGTGACGGCGATGAAGCAGCCGAGCGGGAAGGCAACGTCCACGCCCTTGAGGTTGTGCGCCGCCGCGCCCTTGACCACGACCTCGCGGCCGCGGGTCCGCTTGCGCCGGCGCGGGGGCACCTCGATCGCCTCGCGGCCGGTCAGGTACGCACCGGTGATCGACTCCTTGCTGGCGAGCAGCTCCGCCAGCGGGCCTGACACGACGATGCTGCCGCCGTGCTCGCCGGCTCGCGGCCCGATGTCCACCACCCAGTCGGCCGCCCTGATCGTGTCCTCGTCGTGCTCGACCACGATCAGCGTGTTGCCGAGGTCGCGCAGCCGCAGCAGGGTCTCGAGCAGCCGGTGGTTGTCCCGCTGGTGCAGCCCGATCGACGGCTCGTCCAGCACATACAGCACGCCGACGAGACCCGAGCCGATCTGGGTGGCCAGCCTGATCCGCTGCGCCTCTCCCCCGGCCAGCGAGGCCGACGCCCGGTCCAGGGTCAGGTAGTCGAGGCCGACGTCGAGCAGGAAGCCGAGCCTGGCGTTGACCTCCTTCAGGATCCGCCCGGCGATCTGCATGTCGCGGTCGGAGAGCTGCAGCGACAGCAACAGCTTGGCCAGCTCGCCGATGGGCAGCGCGCAATAGTCGGCGATCGACCGGTCGTCCACCGTCACCGCGAGCGTCACCGGCTTGAGCCGGGCGCCGTGGCAGGCCGGGCACGGCACCTCGCGCATGAACTCGGCGAACCGCTCCCGGCTGTAGTCGCTCTCCGCGTCGGAGTGCCGGCGCTCGATGTACGGGATCGCGCCCTCGAAGTTGGTGTAGTAGGACCGCTCCCTGCCGTACCGGTTCCGGTACCTGACGTGGACCTGCTTGTCGTAGCCGTGCAGCAGCGCGTGCCTGGCGGCGGCGGGCAGCCGTTCCCACGGGGTGTTGACGCTGAACCCGAGCGCGTCGCCGAGCGCCTCGATCAG
>JASHYW010000594.1 GCA_030042885.1 Streptosporangiaceae bacterium
CCGGGCGCCGCTGGCCCGGGTGCCGGAGAACGCGATGAAGTTCGCGGTGGGCATCATGCTGACCTCGTTCGGGACGTTCTGGGGCGCCGAAGGAGCCGGGGTCATCTGGCCCGGCAACGACGCAGCCCTGCTCGTACTGGTCCCGGTGGTGGCCGTGACCTCGCTCGGCTACGCCGCCTGGCTGCGGCGCGGCCGCGAGCCCGGCGAGGTGCCCGGCCCCGCCGCTCCGGCGCTGGCCCCCGCCGCTGTGCCGGCGACGGAATCGGAAGAGGTGACCGGACGATGATGCGGGCCCTGAAGTCGTTCGGAGCGTTCTGGTACGGCTTCGTAATCGGCGACGACTGGCACGTCGCCGCTATCGTGGCGGCCGCGCTGGCCATCACTGCGCTGCTCACGCACGTGGCCGGGGTGAACGCCTGGTGGTTGCTCCCGCTGTGCGCCTTCGCCGCGCTGGCCTGGTCCTTGTACCGCGCGACCGCCCGCAAGTCCCGCTTACTCCGCAAACCGGCCACGGAACCGCGTAACTGCTGTTTCAGATGAGTCCGTGACCTCGGCTTAGTGTTCGGGCACCTGCTGATCATGCCCGCCCGGGCTCGGGCAGGTCGTCCGCCCGGCCCCGGCCAGCAGCAGGGAGCCGAGAAACATGCCCAGCAGCCCCATCAACTGCACCACCATCAGCTCTGGACCGGGGATCGCTCGGGCTGCCCGGCGTCTGCGTGATCGTCCGCATCTGGCTCACCGGAACCGTAGGACGACAAGCCGAGCAGGTAACCGAAGCCGGTGACGGCCAGGATGACCACGAACGGCCACCACCAGGTGGCCTTGACCGCGATCGCGACCGTCAGCCCGATGAACGCGGCGATCGCGGCCAGATTGCACGCCAGGGCCCGGGACCGCAGGCTGACCAGCTGCTGGCGCTCGTCCGCCCGGGAGGCGGCCAGCGCGCCCTCGTCGGTGTCCTTGCCGCCCACCCGGTACAGCGAGACCGCGCGGGCGGCGGCAAGGATCACGGCCAGGATCGAGACCCACCACAGCGAGCCGCCGCGCACCAGCCACGCCGCGGCGAACACCGCCCCGGCCAGCGCGATCCCCGCGGGCTTGCGCAGCCGCGGAGGAATGAAACCGGTCATGCGTCTGCCTCCTCATCCTCCGGGTCGAACATCTTGTCAACCGTCAGGTCGAAAAACCGCGCGATCGCGAAGGCCAGCGGCAGCGACGGCAGGTACCGGCCGCTCTCGATGGAGATCACCGTCTGCCGCGATACGCCCAGCGCCGCCGCCAGCTCGGCCTGTGACAGGCCCCGCTGGGTGCGCTGCTCCCGGACCCGGTTCCGCATGATGTCAAGGTACCTTTACTCCTAGTTGATGTCAAGCGACCTTTACCCCTGTGCCCGGCTCCCGGGGTCCCGGGAAGAGCTGGGCGACAACCACATCCAGCAGCGGCGGCCGCCCTACCCAGGCTGGTAAGGCGCCGCGTGCGCCGGCAAGGCCACCAGTGCCCTATGGCCCCGGCCTCGAGCCGGGACACGGGCGCGCGGAACGGAAGAGGCTGAGCAGATGAGATCCAGCGCGCCTAGATTTCAGGCGGTTTCTCCGAGGAAGCGGGTCTCGAGCGCCGTCTCGACCACCCCTGAGTCCGACCCGGAGACGCGGTACGCGCCGGCGGTCGGGCGGTCGGCGATCAGCTCGGTCAGCGTGTCGTCGGCGAAGTGCGCCGCCGCCCCGTCGTCGCAGGCGATCCCGCCGGGCAGCGTGCCGTCCGCGATCAGCCGGTGATACAGCGGCCGGCGGCCGGCCTCGGAGTTGTAGTGCGGGCAGTAGCTGCCGGGCACCATCGCGAGCCCGTCGGTGAAGGCCCGCAGCTCATGCCCGAACGAATCCGTGGTTCCCCCCTCGAACCAGCAGATGCCCCCGGCGCTCGAGCCGGCCAGTACGATGCCCGCCTGCCAGGCCTTGCGCAGGATCACGTCGAGCCCGTGCACCCGCCACACGGCCAGCATGTTCGCCACGCTGCCGCCGCCGACGAAGATCACGTGCTGGGACAGCAGCAGGTCCTCGGGGTCGCGGACGTTCGGCATCGGGAACAGCGCCAGGTGGCTGACCCGGGCCGAGTGCCCGGCGAAGCGGTCGTACATGAGCAGCGTCCACCGCGGGTCGTCGCCGCCCGCCGTGTTCAGCACGCACAGCCGGGGCTCTCGCTGCCCGGCCAGCCGCAGCGCGTTTTCCAGGTGGGTGGGCACCTGACCCTCCGGCCAGAGCATGCCGCCGCCGATCGCGATGATGTGCCGTCGGCCGTCCGCTGCCATGCCAGGCACGCTAGCGTCGTTACAGCCTGCAAGCAAACCAGCGGCAGCCTTGCACCGTAAGTAACTGAACGGCGGCGCCCCGGATTTTTTGGCCGAACGGACCGTGGTTCCCGCATCACGCAGGTACCACAGCCGCCACGGGTTTACAAGGTCACTGCCCGCCCGGGCTTGCTCATCGTGCCGGGCGGGCAGTACCAGGTCATGATCTCGACCGCGGTGCCGGTTTCGCGGGGCACGCACCACCGGCCGTTCGGAAAAGATAAGAAAACCGCCGAACCCGGCGCGGTCGGCAGCCGTGCACCGGGGTAACAGCGAGCGCCGCCGGCGGATATCGGTTAGACCACGGGGATTCGTCCCGATGCGCGATAACACGCGAATGACACGGAACGCATAATGACCGTGACCGGCTCGGCAAGCCGCGGAGTTCGGCCCGGGTCTCGCGCCGCTAGCGGCTTAAGGTATGCAACCGCACACTGATGGTTACGTCGTTCATCGGCTACGCCCATCCGGGGATGTAGGGCGGTCAACGTTGGCGACCGGGCGTATTAAAAACATCGGACCGACGCGAGCTTATCGGGCGTCAATGGTCTATTCTAGAGCACTATTCAACGAGAGAAACGGAGAACACGTGGCCCAGAAGATACAAACCTTGTTCATCGATGACATCGATGGCAGTGAGGCTGAGGGCACCGTCCGCTTTGCGCTGGATGGTGCCGACTACGAGATCGACCTGAACGCAAGGCACGCTGCAGCGCTGCGGAAGACTTTGGCCAAGTACATTGATGCCGCGCGGCGGAGCAGCAGCGCCGGCCGGCGGCCGGCCCGGAGCGGGCGGAGGGCCTCGGCCAGCGGGGTCAACACTACTGAGGTTCGCGAGTGGGCTAAGGCGCAGGGGATCGAGGTCAAGGACCGCGGTCGCGTGCCGGCTGAATTGGTGGTCAGGTTCAAGGCCGCGACCGGGAACTAGGACCGCTTACGCCCGTAACTGCTAATCGGACAGCGGGCCCCGTGCGCGGAGCGTCGGCCCGCCTGTCGGCCTGGCACCATGACCTTCCGGGATACCGTGCCCTTCCGTGATCTCGGATCATAGGAGGGCACGTATCTCCATTACCGGCAACTGCACCGTATCCGGCCGGGTTCCTGCTATTGCCGGCTGTCTTCCAAAGCGGTGCCCGCCAGAGCGGATAGCACTCGGGGCCAGGCGAGGCTTTGCGGGTCGATGAGGTCAAAGTGGCCCGCCCCGCGGATTTCGATGAGGCGGCCGACCTTGAATGCCTGGCTCATAGCGAGCGGCACGCGGTCATCCTCGGTGCCGTGCACCAGGGTGACCGGAACGGGCGGCGGGGGCAGCGCGGCGGGGTCGGCAAC
>JASHYW010000595.1 GCA_030042885.1 Streptosporangiaceae bacterium
ACGTAGGTGGGAGAGCCCACGCCGATCCGGATGCCTCAGTCATCAACCGTATGGCGGTGACCGCTCGGGCAGATGCCTATGGTGCAGTCGCAGAAGCCCTCATCGAAGATCGGGAAGGTCTCCCAGTCGGCGCGGCAGTAGTTCAGGTCGCAATCAGGACAGTAAAAGGGTGTCAGCTCCCAGGTCCGGCTCGGCCGGCCGCCGACGGCGGACGGCCAGGCACCCGCGGAAGACGTCGGCGCCGCCGGGCAGGCCAGCTCACCCGGCGGGTCGATGACGTCATCGTCCTCCCAGAGCGACGGCACCCGCCCGCGGTCCCCGGCGTAGTTCAGCGTCCGTACCCGCCCGCAGGCAGGGTTCTCAGATGGCGTTCTTGGCGCGGACCGCCGACAGGAACGAGGCGTAGGACCAGGACAGGTCGCTGACGCTCTTCTCGTAGCCGGTCCAGGCGTCGAACTGCTCGCTGAGCTCAAAGTGATCGCTGTGGTAGACGATCGCCATCAGCATCTGGTCGCCGTGCGTCTGCAGGCTTGCCACCGCATCCGTCGATGTGGTCGAGGCGTCGACTCCGATCTGGCTGAAGAAGGTGGCCGAGAGGCTGTCGAGGGGAACCGTGCCGCTGCTGCTGACCTGCTGCGCCAGCTGGTAGTACAGCTCGGCGAAGACGGCGGTGGAAACGGCCCAGGGATGGTCACGCGCCGGCTGGTCGGCGGTGTCACCGTCGTAGGTGTCCCCCGGGTAGCGCCCGAGCAGGGGGCCCACGGGGCCGCTGGCGAGCTGCTGGTCGGCCCCGTTGATCGGGTAATAGTTCGGCGAGTTCGGGTCGGCCCACTGGCTGCGCAGCAGCGCGGCGGTTGCCAGGAGCTTGGTGTCGGTGACCGGCACCGCGCCGTAGATCGCCGCCGCGACGATGTCGATGTTCGGGTCGTAAGGAGCCCGGCTGTCGCTGGGGACGGGCAGCAGCGACTGGTAGTACTGGCCACTCCAGTGACCGGCGAGCGCGTTCTGCAGCCACGGTATCGCGGTGCTCAGCCAGCCAGGGACACCGATCCCGAGGGTGTTGGCCGCGATCGCCTCGAAGCACTTCAGCTGCACCGACCGCGCGAAGAACGAGGCGCCCTGCTCCTCCTCCCACAGGTTCCAGGTCTCACCCTGGTAGGCGCCCTGCAGGAAGTTCAGGTTCGCTGCGATCACGGCGCTCGCTACGGCTTGCGTCGGCGCGTCGAGCTGGGAGAACAGCTGCAGGATCGCCAGGGTCTGCAGGGCCGGCCCGTCGGTCTGGTCGGTCCAGTCCCGTGGCGTGCCGTTGATCAGGAACGACGCGCGATCGAAGTTTCCGATAGCGCTGGCCGAGTTCTGGCAGGCCTGCGCAAATTGCACGTAGTCGATCAGCGGCTGGCTGGTGGGCAGCGGGCCGGCCGCCAGCTCGATCGCGACGACCGCCGCGTCGCGGGTCCAGTTGAACACGTAGTCCTGGTTCACGTGCGCGCCGGTGTCCTCCCACGACGGTGAGGCGAGTATGCACCCGGGCAGCGACTGGACCGGGGACGACGGCTGGTTGCCGGGGTCCGGCGGCGACTCGAACACCAGCCCGTCCGACGAGACGTTGCGGAACATCAGCCAGAACATGTACTGGCCGATGGCCGTCAGGTCCGACTGCACGAGCGCGACCTGCGCCAGGCTGTAGTGCAATCGGCCCGGCCCGGGCTTCAGCGTGGGCGGGGGGGTGACCTGCGTGCTCATTGATGCTCCTTCCCGATCGGGTGTGCGCAAACCCGCCAGGCGGCCTCCGGGGGCGCCCGGCTTATACCCTGACAGAGGCCAGCCGCCACGCCGAGATGCCTCCCAGAGCCTTCTTTCGCGCGCCGGTCGCTCCAGGCGCTGGCGCAGCTGATTATTCCGGACGGGCCAAGGGACGCGTCATAGCTATCAAACAGGATGCGTTCAGGAGCGATCTGCAACGAGCCCTGCGAGGGCAGTGGCTCCGCAGCCGCAAGCGTTAGCCGCCCTGGGCTGCGGATCCGGCGGTCAGCTGTGCGAGGTGGGCAGCGGCTCGCCGATCCACCTCCGATACGGAGTCGGCGTAGTGGCGCAGGGTGGTAGCTCCGCCGCTGCCATGGCCGAGGCGCGCCGCGGTGTTGCGCAGGTCGAATCGGGCCGCGAGCAGCTGGCTGGTCGTGTAGTGCCGCAGTCCTTTGATGTTGAGCTTGACACCGGCTGCGGCCGCCAGGTCACTGGCCTTGTGCGTGGCCCAGTCGGGATTCCACGGATTGACGCCCATCGGGTCGTTTGAGAACACGTATGCGTCCTTGGGCAGCTCGAGGCCGAAGGCCGCGACCGTAGCGCGGATCTTGTCCAGGTGCTCGCGGATCATCGCGCAGGTGACCGGATCTATGGCAAGGTACCGGTCCTGGTGAGTCTTGGTGTCCTTCCGGACGCGGCGGCCGCCGCAGACGACGTAGTTGAAGGCGATGTGGAGGATGCCGTTGCCGAGGTCGATGTCATGGATCTGCAATGCGCACAGCTCGCCCCGCCTTGCGCCCGTGATGGCGACCAGCCATAGGTAAAGTGCCATTTCCGGGTGCACATTGCGGCCCTCAGCGATCACTTAGGCGACGTCTTCGGGTGCGGTAGCAGGTAGCGGCCGCCGCGAGGCGGCCGGAGGCTTGGCCGACTCCACGGGGTTCCAGGCGACCCATTCCCAGCGTTTTGCTGTGGCGAAGGCGCCGGACAAGATGCTGTGGATATTCCGGATCGTCTTCGCAGTCATCGGCTTGCAGACGTGCGGCTTGCAGCCTGCACGCCTGCAGTCGTGGTCGAGCGAGGACTTGTAGGAGGTGTGTTTCACCTGGTGGGGCGCCAGGGGGTCGAACCCTGAACCAATGGGTTAAA
>JASHYW010000596.1 GCA_030042885.1 Streptosporangiaceae bacterium
GGACTTAGCGGGGGGGTCGTCCCCCCCGAAATGGGGGCATAGACCTCGACCGCCGGGTAGCTGGGCACCGCCGCCTGCTGAGCCCGGGTCACCCGCGGTTCGATCTGCGCGCCGCCGATCAGCGGCCCGAACGAGGCGACCCGGGTGTACCCGGACAGCGCCAGGGTCTGGTGCACGAGCGCCGCGGGCGTGTAGCCCACCTGCCCGGGGTCCAGGTCGTTCCGCACCACGATGTAGCGGACGCCGGCCCGCTGCAGGTAGCCGGCCAGGCCGCTGACCTGCTCGCCCGATTCGATCGCGTTTTCCGCGGTGTTCAGCAGGATCTGCGATCCCGCGCCGCCGTAGGGCACCAGGCCGTCCTCGGCCCACGGTGACGTGGCCAGCGCCACCAGCGGGTCGTCGATCGGATCACCCCACAGGTAGTCGCCGTGCGCGTCCGCGGGCACCACCAGAGCGGTGTTCAGCGGCGACCGGGCCGCCAGGAACGCGGCGGCCTGATACCAGTAGCGCGGCACCGCGGAAAACGAGCCGGGGTTCAGCACCCGGCCGCCCAGGTACGGCAGCATGAGCCCGATCAGCACGATGCCGACGACGGCCCTGGCCTCCATGATGAAGACCCGCTGGATGCGGCTGGCTTGTCCGCTCGGGGACCTGGCCAGCCAGGTCGCGACCGCGTGCGCCAGCCCCAGCGCCAGGGCGGCCGCGATGACCGGTTCCAGCTTGTACACGTTGCGGAACGGGGCGAGCGCGCCGTCCAGCAGGTGATCGACGCTCTGATGGAACGGGCCGCCGAGCGACCCGCCGTAACCGGCCAGCGCGCCAGCCGCCGCAATGCCGGCCGACAGCCGGAGCCAGGCCGCCCACGGCATGTTCCGCATCGCCAGCCCGTACAGGCCGCACGCGGCCGCGATGGCACCGGCGATGATCGCCATCGGGGTGGCCACCATGGCCCAGCCCGCGGGCAGCCATGGCGTGCCCAGGTTGAGGTAGGCGACCCAGTTGCCCGCGCCGCGCAGCGTGGCCGCGGCCGACATGGTGCCCGTCGTGGTGGACGCCTGCTCCACGTAGGGCAGGAAGTTGAACGCGTACCTGCCCTGCAGCAGCAAGGGCAGGGCCCACCATGCGGTGGCCATCGCCACCGCGCCCGCCCAGCAGGCCGCCAGCCGGACCAGCCGCCGCCCGCGGGCATAGGTGAGGATGAACAGGCCAGGCAGCAGCAGCACGTCGATGGTCACGGTGGCGTTCACCCCGGACATGCACAGCACCACGGCGCCGGAGCGGGCGGCGGGCCCCACCACGCCGCCCGGTCCGCGAACGGCCCTCGTCAGCGGCAGCACCGCCCACGGGGCGAGCATGCCCGGCAGCACCGATGCCGAGGTGGACCCGATCACGATCGTGAACGTCGGCCACAGCGCGAACACCAGCCCGGCCAGGAACCGGGAGGCCGGCGAGCCGATGCCGAGCGTGTCTGCCAGCTTGACCAGGCCGCCGAATCCGGTCGCGATGATCAGCGACAGCCACAGCCGCTCGGTGAGCCAGACCGGCACGTGCGCGAGCTGGCCGGCCAGGTAGAACGGCGCCATCGGCACGGCGTAGCCGATCGCCTGGTTGTTCAGCGCGCCGAAGGTGTTCAGCGGATCCATCAGATGCCACAGGCCCGCGTAGTAGCCGTACGCGTTCAGGTCCACGCTGAGCTTGGTGTCGAAGAACATCCGGCCCGGGTCGTTGGCCAGCAGGACGAGAAAGGCCCCCAGCCACACCAGGCCGCACCAGCGCAGCACGGGACTGCGCGGCGGCCTGCCGGGTACCGCGCCCGCGGTACCCCTGTCCTGCTCGCCGGCGCCGGCGGGCATCGCCGGGCCGGCCAGCCGCTTGCCGCCGGCTCGGATCGTCATCCGGTACGCCTCATGATCAGCATGAGGTTCCAGGTGGCGACCTCACGCAGGCCGGGCAGCCGGACCAGCGAACGGCACCATCGCGGGTAGTACCTGGGCCGCGCTTCGACGATCTCGACGTCCGGCCGGGCCCGCAGCGCCCGGAGCATCGGCCCGACGTGCACCGGGAACAGGTTGACGCCGCACTCGTGCTTGGGCTCGCGCCGATGGCGCCTGACGTACCGCCGCTCGGCGAATCCCGGGCCCAGATAGTGCCAGGGCGACATCTCGTGCCCGCCCCACGGGGAGTACCAGTTGCAGAACGACAGGTACACCAGCCCGCCCGGCCGGGTCGCGCGGATCATCTCCTCGATCAGCCCCATCGGGTCGGGGACATGCTCGAGCACGTTCGAGGAGAACGCCACGTCGGCGCCGCCGTCGCGCACCGGCAGCCAGTAGCCGTCCGCGACCACCGCGCCGGCCGGCGCGGCGGTCCGGAGGTACAGCTCGGCAGGGTCGGGTTCGAACAGGTAGCAGTGCGCGCCGCGGGCCCGGAACGCGGCGGTGAACCAGCCGCCCCCGCCGCCCACGTCCACTACCGTCCGGCCGCCGAGCTCGGTGTGCTCGGCCACCTGTCGCACCGCGTCCTCGGCCAGGCTGGCGTAGAACGTCTCCGGGTCGGCCTGTTCGGCCAGGAACAAGCGGAACAGCCTGACCGACCGGAGCAGGCCTGAGCGGGCCGCCTGATCCACGCGGTGGCGGCGAATCGGTGCCAGCAGGCTCATGCGGTCCTCAATAGTCGCGCCAGGCGGACCCCGGGCCAGGCGGACCGGTACCGGCCTGGCAGGAGAGCAGTTAGCGTCCAAGTATGGTAACGGGTGCGGGGGCGCCGGCAGCCGAGGCGCGGGCATTTCAGCCATGACGGCACCGGCGGGACCCGGCGCGGGCCCTCTGCCGCCAGGTCGCTGACGCCGCTGCCTTGACTACCGGCCGGTAGCCACAAAATAATGCTGCAATCCTCACCCGCAAGATCACGAAGTGGCTACTGGTAGCGCGGATTTCCCGGCGTCAGCCAGGTGACCTGGAGCCGCGGCAATGAACGATGATCCAGGCGGTTTGCCTGCGGAGACCAGCGTGCCTGACGGACCGGGCGCGGCCGGGCCCGGATCGGCCGGGACCGGGCCCCCCGGGCCCCCCCGCGGGATCCTGTTCGTCGCGTGGCGGGACCTCGCCAACGGGCGCGCCGGGGGATCTGAGGTGCTGGTCGACCAGCTAGCGTCCGGCCTGCTGGCCCGCGGTCACCGGGTGACGCTGCTGTGCGGCGGGCCGGTCGCCGAGCGGCCGTACCACGTGCAGCGCAACGGCGGCACCTACTCCCAGTTCCTCCGCGCGCCCCTGGCCTACCTGCGGTACTTCAGGAACGCCGACCTGATCGTCGAGGTCTGCAACGGGATGCCCTTCCTGGTGCCGCTGTGGTCCAGGCGTCCGGTGATCTGTCTGGTGAACCACGTGCACACCGAGTTGTGGCCGATCCGGTTCCGCCCGCCGGTCTCCACCGTGGGCCGGCGCATCGAGAGCACGGTCATGCCCTGGGTACACCGCAAGAACCTGTTCCTCACCGTGTCCTCCTCCACGGCGGAGTCACTGGAGCGGATGGGCGTCGGCCCAGACCGGATCCGGCAGATCTGCAACGGCGTGGTACGGCCCGACCCGCCGACACCGCGCTCGCCGGATCCGCTGTTCCTCGCGCTCGGCCGCCTCACCGACTACAAGCGCCTCGGCCTGCTGCTGCGGCTGTGGGACCGGGTGCGGCACGTGACCGGCGGGAAGCTGGTCATCGCGGGGGACGGGCCGGAGCGAGCGCGGCTGGAGGCGCTGGCCGGACCCGGCGTGGTGTTCACCGGCCGGGTGTCGGAGCAGGACAAGCACCGGCTGCTGTGCTCGGCGTGGCTGCTGATGCACCCGGCGCTGATCGAGGGCTGGGGCATCGTGGTGTCCGAAGCGGCGATCCGCGGTACCCCGGCGGTAGCATTCGACGTGCCGGGGCTGCGTGACTCGGTGGTGCACGGCGAGACCGGGATGCTGGTGCAGACCGAGAGCCAGTTCGCCTCGGCCTGGGCCTCCCTGGCGATCGACGAGCGGCGACGCGAGGAGCTCGGCCGGGCGGCGCGCACCCGGGCGCTGCAGCTGCACTGGTCGGCCGCGGTCGAAGGTTTCGCCGAGGTGGCCGGCGAGGCCATCAAGCACGCGGGCCACCGAGCCCGGAAGGAGCCTTCATGGCGGTGACCGCCCCGGCGCCGGGCAACCCGCTCCGGGAGTTCTACTCCAGGCCGGGTGTCCCGCTCAGCTCGGGCCCGGACCGCGCCCTGCGCCAGGCCCGGATGCTGGCCCAGGTGCTGCGGGGCTTCGCCGGCCCGGCGGTGATCGTCGACCTGGGATGCGGCGACGGCTCCGCGCTTGCGGTCGCGGCCGGGCACAATCCGGCGCACCGGTTCGCCGGGATCGACTGGTCCGGGGACGCCCTGCGCCGGGCGCAAGCCCGTGGCCTCACGGTGGTGCGCGGGGGCGTGACCGCGCCGGGCCTGCCGGTCGCCGATGGCGCCGCGGACGTGGTGATCATGAGCGAGCTGATCGAGCATCTGGTGGATCCCGACGGGGCGGTCGCCGAGGTCCGGCGGGTGCTCCGGCCGGGTGGCTC
>JASHYW010000597.1 GCA_030042885.1 Streptosporangiaceae bacterium
GGCGGCAACATGTTCCGCGGCGCGGCCCTGGCCGAACGGGGGATCGACCGGGCCCGCGCCGACTACATGGGCATGCTCAGCACCGTCATCAACTGCCTGGCCCTGCAGGACGTGCTGGAGAAGCTGGGCGTGGACACCCGGGTGCAGACGGCCATCACGATGGGCCAGGTGGCGGAGCCCTACATCCCGCGCCGGGCGATCAGGCACCTCGAAAAGGGCCGGGTGGTGATCTTCGGGGCCGGCCTGGGCGCGCCATACTTCTCCACCGACACCTGCGCCGCGCAGCGGGCCCTGGAGATCGGCGCCGACGCGGTGCTGAAGGGGACCAAGGTCGACGGGGTGTACGACGCCGACCCGCAGACCACCCCGGACGCGGTGCGCTTCGATCGCCTGGACTACGCCGAGTACCTCAGCCGAGGGCTGAAGGTGATGGACAGCACGGCGGTGACCCTGTGCATGGACAACAGCATGCCGATCGTGGTGTTCGCCCTGATGCACGAGGGGAACGTGGTCCGGGCCATCCGCGGCGAGAAGGTCGGCACGCTGGTGTGCCGCACCGGTCCCGCAGACCTCCGGGACCCCGGGACCGCAGCAGACCGCGAGGATGATGCGGACCAGGACCAGCCGGACGGCTAAGCTCCATAGGCACTGCGAGTACAGTTTCTTCTTCAGGAGATCGCGTTATTCAAAGAGCCCGCTATGGTTGCTGACCGCGTCACTGCACCGGCCGCTCGCGCAGCCCCAGAAGGCCTGCGCTCGCTAGCCGGTTTTGAATAACGCACGCAACGGAGACGGACAATGATCGATGACACGCTCCTCGAAGCCGAGGAGAAGATGGACAAGGCGGTCGCGGTCGCCAAGGAAGAGTTCGCCGTCATCCGTACCGGACGTGCCCACCCAGCCATGTTCAGCAAGGTCACGGTCGACTACTACGGGACGCAGACCCCGGTGAACCAGCTCGCCTCGTTCCACGTGCCCGAGCCGAGGATGGTGATCATCCAGCCGTTCGACAAGAACTCGCTGGCGGCGATCGAGCGGGCGATCAGGAACAGCGACCTGAGCGTGAACCCGGCCAACGACGGGACGATCATCAGGATCGTGCTGCCCGAGCTGACCGAGGAGCGCAGGCGCGAGTACATCAAGACCGCCCGGCACAAGGCCGAGGACGGCCGCGTGGCCATCAGGAACATCAGGCGGCACGCGAAGGACTCCCTGGACAAGCTGGTCAAGGCCGGGGACGCGGGCGAGGACGACGTGCGCCGGGCCCAGGGCGAGCTCGACGAGCTCACCCACACGTACGTGGCGCAGGTGGATGAGCTGCTCAAGAATAAGGAAGCCGAGCTCCTCGAGGTCTAAGGTGGACAGCGCGCCGACCGGGACGGAATCCACCGAACCGGCGGAATCCACCGAGTCCGAGCCCCCGGGGGGGCGCACCGGACGCAATCTTCCCATCGCCATCGCCGTGGGCGCGGGGCTCGGCGGCCTGGTGGCGCTCACCCTGCTGACCGTCAAGGCGACGTTCCTGCTGTACATGGGGATCGCCGTGGTCATCGCGCTGGCCGAGCTGACCGGGGCCTTCGCCAAGCGCGACATCAACATCCCGGTGATCCCGGTGGCGGCCGGCGCGGCCGCCATGGTGACCTGCATGTACTGGCTAGGGCCGCAGGATGCGCTGGCCGCGCTCGCGCTGACCGTGATCGCCGTCCTGGCCTGGCGGCTGCCCGGCGGGACCTCGGGCTACGTCAGGGACACCACGGCCGGCATGTTCGCCATCGTCTACCTTCCGCTCCCCGCCGTGTTCGTGACCGCCATGCTGGTCCCGGCCGACGGCCCGCGGCGCGTGCTGACCTTCATCATCCTGACCATCTGCAGCGATATCGGCGGCTACTTCGCCGGGATCACCCTCGGCCGGCACCCGATGGCCCCCGTCATCAGCCCCAAGAAGACCTGGGAAGGCTTCGCGGGCTCCGCCGTCGCCTGCCTGGTGGCCGGGGCGCTGTGCCTGCCGCTGCTGCTGCACGGCCACGCCTGGCAGGGCCTGCTCACCGGGGCAGCGGCGGTACTCGCAGCGACCCTCGGCGACCTGGTCGAATCCATGATCAAGCGCGACCTCGACATCAAGGACATGGGCACGGTGCTGCCGGGTCACGGCGGCATCCTCGAGCGGCTCGATTCGCTGCTGGTCTGCGCCCCGGTGGTGTGGCTGCTGCTGGCCGCGTTCATCCCCGCGGGCTAGTTTCGGGCTAGTTTCGCCCGCTCGCCGGTGGGCAGTTAAGGGCGGGGTCCGACGATCCAGCTGCGGTGCTGGGTGGCCAGCCGGTTCACCAGGGCGGCCGAGCCGCGCTCCTTGGCGAGCTGCCGGTCCCGTTCCGATATCGGGACGACCCAGAGCCAGCGGACGGGATCCCCACCGAACGCGAAACCCGACAGGTCAGGCGGCTGCGGACCGGACAGCTGGCCCGGCGAGTCGAGCAGCAGGACCGCCCGGTAGCCCTCCCCGCTGCCGAGCGGGAACGTCGATGGCTCGTGGTACCAGCGGACGCTGTGGCCGGGACCGAACCAGGTGACGGCGTGCCAGGGGTAGGTCGCGAGCCACAGGAACACCCGGGCCGCCTGCGTGCTCGGCAGCGTGGTGGCCACCGCCAGCTCGATCCTGGCGTACTCGCTCGGGTCGTCGAGCACCTGCTCGACCACGGGCATCCGCTGGCAGCTCATGCCCACGGTCGACAGGACCGTGTACGCGCGGTGAGGGGCCTGGGGGCGTTCGGTCACACCGGTCAGCGGCTGCTTGCCTGCCGAGGCGTCCCAGTAGTGCCCGCCCGGGCCGAGCCTGGACTGCAGATGGCCGAGCAGCGCGGCCTGGAACTGGCTCCACCCGTCGGCCGACTGCCGCCAGCGCCAGTAGGCCCTGGACCGCTCCAGCCGGGGCGCGAGCCCCTCCGTGGCGTCGTCGAGCGACCAGCCGAACGGCGTCTGGCCGATGACGTCGCTGCTGTACCCGGGCATCCCCCGGTCCATGTCGGACCACCCGGCGATCACCGCGAGCGGCCGCCCGTGCTCCAGGATCGCCACCCCGTCGCCCTCCTCGAACCACAGCGCCTCCAGCGCGCTGGCCCGCAGCGGCGCACGGCCGCCTGGGTGCTTGGTGCACGCGGCCGGCATGAGCGGCGCGCGTCCGGCTTCCAGGCGCGCCTGGTCGGTGGCCTGCGGCGCCGGCCGGTGGTTGGCGATCCAGGTG
>JASHYW010000598.1 GCA_030042885.1 Streptosporangiaceae bacterium
CCCTTGTCCGGGTTAAACCACTTGACGGTGCCCTGAGCCATTCCAAACAACTCCCTAACCTTGCTCGGGCCTCGAGCCCCGCCCTTGCAACCGCGGAACCCGTCGATCGCGAACCGGTGAGAACGGCTGCGTGCTAGCACGCGAACCCCGTCCCCGTCCGACGGCGACCGGAACTGACCTTACCTTGTACCGGGCGCTCCTGGCGCCACTTACCCACCATTGACATCCTCCCGGCCATGTAGGGCGGGGATTAATCAGGCCATCTGAGCTACGCCTGCCACCGCGCCGGGCGCGCCGCCGGCCACTGCGGGAATGAAGGAAACCCGTGCTCCTGAGGCTACCGGCGTGTCCAGTCCCTGCGCGAAACGCACGTCTTCCTCGCCCACGTAGACGTTGACGAACCGGCGCAGCTGACCGCTGTCGTCGAGGATCCGGCCGCCGAGGCCGGGGTAGGCGGCGTCCAGGCCGGCGATGACCTCGCGGAGGGTCCCCTCTGATGCGGTCACCTCTGCCGCGCCGCCGGTGTAGGACCGCAGGATGGTCGGGATGCGAACCAGCACCGTCACGAGACTGCCTCCCTGTTACTTCAAATGCTCGCGTTACCCAGGTCCCGCCGGGGTTCTCACCGTAACCCCGCACCGGCCACTCGCACGGGCTCAGAAGGCCCGTGCTCGCTAGGCCGGTACTGGATAACGCTCGGTGAACGCCTCAAGGGTAGGCCGGATCGGGACGGGCAGGTCCACCGCCGCGGCGATCACGTCGAGGGTCTTCAGCCCGTCGCCGGAGTTTATGATCACGGTCTCGGCCTCCGGATCGAGCTGGCCTTCTGCCAGCAGCTTGCGCAGCACGCCGAGGGTGACGCCGCCGGCGGTTTCCCCGAAGATGCCCTCGGTCGAGGCCAGCAGCCGCATGGACTCGACGACCTCGTCGTCGCTCACGTCGGCGATGGCCCCGCCGGTGCGCCGCACCACGTCCAGCGCGTACGGTCCGTCGGCCGGGTTGCCGATGGCCAGCGACTTGGCGATCGTGGCGGGCCGGACCGGGCGCACCACATCGTGCCCCGCGGCGAACGCGGCGGACACCGGCGCGCAGCCGGTGGCCTGGGCGCCGAACACCCGCCACGGGGCCTGCGGCACCAGGCCGAGCGAAACCAGCTCACTGAACCCCTTGTCCACCTTGACCAGCTGCGCGCCGGAGGCGATCGGCACCACGATCTGCGCGGGCAGCCGCCAGCCGAGCTGCTCGGCGATCTCGAAGCCGAGGGTCTTGGACCCCTCCGCGTAGTAGGGCCGCACGTTCACGTTGACGAACGCCCAGTCCTCGTGCTCGCCCGCGAGCTCGGACGCGAGCCGGTTCACGTCGTCGTAGGTGCCGTCCACGGTGACGAACGTGCCCCCGTAGACCGAGGTGGTGATGATCTTCTGCGGCTCCAGGTCGGCGGGCACCAGCACCACCGAGCGGATGCCGGCCCGGGCGGCCGCGGCGGCCACCGCGTTGGCCAGGTTGCCCGTTGACGGGCAAGCCAGCACCTTGAAGCCCAGCTCGGTGGCGGCGGCCAGGGCCACCGCCACCACCCGGTCCTTGAACGAGTGCGTCGGGTTCCCGCGGTCATCCTTGATCCAGAGCCTGCGCATGCCCAGGGCGTGCGCGAGGTTACCGGCGCGGATCAGCCGGGTGCAGCCGGGCTGGGCGGTCGGGCGTTCCGCGATGCCGGGCGGCACCGGGAGCAACGGGGCATACCGCCACATGTTCGGCGGGCCGGCCAGGATGTCGGACCGGTCCAGCCGCGGGTAGTCGTAACTGACCTCCAGCGGGCCGAAGCACTCGTCGCAGGCGTAGTGCGGGCCGAGCGCGCAGGCCTTGCCGCACTCGCGGCAGGACAGCCCGGTGGCGTACCCGAACCCGGAGGCGGTGGGAGATGTGAGCGTCGTTGCTGTGTTCACCGGCGAGGACTTCCTTCCCCATCTTTCCCAGCGGTCACCCTGACCGCGGGCCGGACTTGGCACCATGTCGCGCGCCTCGCCGTTCACCACGGACATGCAGGCGCGATAGGTTGCCGGGGCTTCACAGGGCCGATCCCTCCACCCCTCTGGATGAGCGTTATTCAGTTGTGTCCAACTCGATAAGAGTACCGTGAGAGCCCCGGCGACCGCGCATGGGGGCCCCTGCACGTGCACTAGCCTGCCGGAATGACGCAACGGGTTCTGGTGGCCTCCAACCGCGGTCCGGTTACGTACCAGTTCGCCGCCGACGGCACGCTGGCTGCCACGCGCGGCGGCGGCGGGATGGTCGGCGGGGTCAGCTCGGGACTGGCGGCCGTCGGGCCGGAGGCCACGGTGACCTGGATCTGCGCCCCGCTCAGCGACGCGGACCGGGTGCTGGCCAGGCAGGACCCCCGAGCGCCGGATCAGGACGGCATTCCCGTGCGGATGCTCGACATCCCGGAGGACACCTTCGACCGCGCCTACAATAACGTGGCCAACTCGGCGCTGTGGTTCGTGCACCACATGCTGTTCGACACCCCGAACCAGCCGCAGTTCGGCCACCAGTTCGGCCGGGACTGGGAGGCCTACCTGGCCTACAACGAGGCGTTCGCCGATGCGCTGGCGGACGAGGCCCTG
Source organism: Streptosporangiaceae bacterium (assembly GCA_030042885.1). The sequence continues at coordinate 2,622 of JASHYW010000598.1, forward strand.
GCCGGAGCGCCGGCCCCGGTCTCGGGCAGAGTCCGCGTCCTGGTCCAGGACTACCACCTCAGCCTGGCTCCGCGGTTGCTGCGGGAACGGCTTGACGGCATCCCCGGCGTTGGCATCGGGCACTTCTCGCACACCCCATGGGCGCCGCCGGATTACTACCGGCTGCTGCCTCGCGAGGTGGGCAGGGCCGTGCTGGACGGCATGCTCGGCGCGGACCGCGTCGGCTTCCATGCCGGGCGGTGGGCCGGCGCGTTCCTGGACTGCTGCGAGGCCATCCTGGGCGCGGAGGTGCACCGGGGAGGCACTGAGGGCGCCGGGCCGGCCGGACGGGTCCTTTACCGAGGGCATCTCACCGAGGTGGAGGTGCACCCGCTCGGGGTCGACGCTCCCGCGCTGCGTGCGCGGGCCCTGGCCGACGACGTGCAGGCGCACGTGGCCTCGCTGAGCCGGGCAACCGGCAGCCGGAAGCTGATCGTCCGGGTCGACCGGACCGAGCTGTCCAAGAACATCGTGCGCGGCCTGGCCGCGTACCGTGAGCTGCTCGCGACCCGGCCGGAGTGGCACGGCCGCGTGGTCCACCTGGCTTTCGCCTACCCGTCCAGGTCCGCGATACCCGAGTACCGCGCCTACACCAACCACGTGCGGCGGATCGCACATGAGATCGTCGAGGAGTTCCGCACGCCGGACTGGAATCCGCTGATCCTGGAGGTGCGGGATGACTACCCGCGGTCGCTCGCCGCCTGCGTACTTGCCGACGTGCTGCTGGTGAACCCGATCAGGGACGGCATGAACCTGGTGGCACAGGAGGGCCCGGTGCTGTCAGAACGCGGCTGCGCGGTAGTGCTGTCCCGCGAGGCGGGCGCCGCCGCCACTCTCGGCGACGACGCGCTGCTCGTCAACCCCTACGACGTCAGCGAGACCGCCGCGGCCCTGCATCAGGCCCTGGCCATGCCGGACGCCGAGCGCCGCAGGCGCAGCGCCGCGCTCGCCGCCATCGCCGCGGCCAGCCCGCCCGCCCGCTGGCTCGGGGACCAGCTGGCCTCGCTCGACCGGTGACCCGTGGTCAACCGGCAAAGATGCAAAACGGGTGCCCCGCGGGGTCGGCGTACACCCGCAGCGGCTCCTCTGGATCATCCGAGCGATCCTCGAGCAGCCGGGCTCCGAGCGCGAGCGCCCGCTCATGCTGGACGTCGAGGTCAGCCGCGGTGGGCACCGTGGTATCCAGGTGCAACTGCTGCGGGACCGGGCCGTCCGGCCAGGTGGCCTCGGGCAGCTCCCCGACCTTCTGGAACGCCAGCCCCGCGCCGCCGGCCGGGCTTTCCAGCACCAGCCAGTCTTGCCCTTTCGGGTCTGGCTGGCCGGGCCCGGGCGGCTCATCGCCCGGGCGGTACCACAGGCCGAACAGCTGCCGGTAGAACTCGGCCAGGCGCCGCGGGTCTGTGGTGTCCAGGACCGTCTGCCGGATGACCGGGAACACCTGCTCGTTGTCCATACCGCCACAGTAGCCGCGGGTGCGGTCAATCAAGCTCCGCCCTCGACCCGCCGGCATTCGGTCTGAGCCGGGCTGCTGTGGCGAGCCGGAGATACCGAGGACATGGACCGCGAGCGCGCCGAAACTCATCTGCGGCTGCTCACGCCGCCGG
>JASHYW010000599.1 GCA_030042885.1 Streptosporangiaceae bacterium
TGCCGCACGCCCGGCCCTGGCCGTTACGACCCATATCTACGTGAATGTCCCGTTCATCCGGAAACAAGCACGTCAGGGGAAAAAGGCATTTATGTGAAACCCGGGCTGCGCAGCCGGAAGAGTTCCGTAAGCAGGGACCTTGCCGGTTTAGCGGATCTGCTGCGGTCAGGAGCGGTATAACAGGCGGTGGAGGCGGGGTAGGGCGAAGGAGGGACGCGCTGGTCTATCGCAATGCTCCTGCCGGTTCATGCTTGCTCCCGCCCTGGTCGGCTCGCCAGGCCACATCGGCCTGCCTCACCGGAACCGTGGCGTCTTCGGCTCGCGGCTGTCCCCGCTCCGCGACGACGCGCCCTGTGGACGCGCTCGCCCTCATCCGCCCGAAATCATTCGTATACCATTTCGCAGTCAAAGCGTTATTGACGCTGATATAGTCGCTACTCCACGACATACGGACACGAGATAACAGCCAGCGTTCCCGTTGTCGCAATTGGCTTTCTCTCGTCAATCACGATCCCGAGGAGGTTAAAGCGTGCCAACTACCACCGGCCGGTCACGCGGTCGTCAGGGTAAGCGTTCCGGGGCGCAGGGAGCGGTTGGCGAGCACATGTCCAAGATCACGACGGCCCTGATCACCGCCTCGGTGGTGGTCGTCCTCGGGCTGGTCATGACCAAGCAGGGCCGGGTCATCGACGTGGCCACGCAGCGTTTCATGCTGTACTACGCTGGGGTGTTCGCGCTGATCGGACTTACCGCATCGGTAGGCGTCGGCCTGGTGGCGACGGACCGGATCGTGATGACCCCCGGACACCGTGTCATGGCCCAGGCCGTGCATCAGGCCGTCTCGTTTGCTGCGCTGGCCTTCCTGGTCATCCATATCGTGACCGAGATCCTCGCGCAGCGGTCGCATGTCATCGATGCGGTCATTCCCTTCCTGTCGCCCTACCGGACCTTTTACATCGGGCTCGGCACGATCGCGTCAGATCTCATCCTGCTCATCGTCATAACCAGCATCTTCCGCAAGCGGTTTACCGCGCACGGCAAGGCCTGGCGCTGGCGGGCCGTCCACTACTCCTCTTATGTGGCGTTCGTGTTCGGGGTCCTGCACGGGCTGCTCGGCGGGCGAGCGGCCAAGCCGTACGTGGACTGGAGCTACGGGTTCGCGATCGCGCTGACGGCGCTGGCCCTGGTGGTCAGGTTCCTGGCCCTATCGCTGCGGCCGAAGGAAAACGTCAGCACGCCGCCCGGCGCCGACCGGGCTTCCGGGGGCCCTGGCTCCCCGGGTACCTCGCCGCTGCACGCCGCGGCGCTGAGCATGACCCAGGCTCAGCTGGGCGGGACCATCCAGATGCTGCCCGCCGCCACGGGCACGAACGCCCTCATCGGCATGCCCGGCGGCCAGCCGTGGGCGGCGATTCCGGCGCCTGGCTGGTCCGCGACGTCTGGCCCTTTCCCGGCCCTGACCGCCTCGCCCGCCCATGCCGGGGAATCCCCGTACAGCGTCTACCAGGACCCTGAGCTCATGCCCCTGGGCGCCCCTGTATACGGCGACGGAATCGCGGCCGGAGCTGGGGGATACCCGTATGCCGCAGCGGATCCGCCGCTGGGTCCGGCTGCGTTCGGCCGCGCGGGCGAACAGCCTCTGTACGAGCCCGGATACGACGGCCCGCCGCGCTTCATGGGAGCGCCGAGAAAGCACGTGCCCCAGGATGATGTGTCGTCGTATCCCTACGGACCTCAGAGCTACCGGCAGCCAGGCACCGGATACGCGGACCACCGAGAAGAGCACCGAGCGCAGCCCAGCCACGCAGCCGGGACCGCGAGTCCCAGATCGTCCCAGCAGACCCAGGCGGCTCAGCCGGGTCAGATGGACCGGAACACCGGCCCGTTGGCCAGGGCCAACACGGGCCCGATGCCCCGCCTCGGTCCCGGCCCGATGCCGAGGGCGGATTCCGGTCCGATGCCGCGGCTCGGCACGGGCCCGGTGCCCCGGGCCGGTACCGGTCCGATGCCGCGGGCAAGTACCGGTCCGATGCCGCGCGCCGATTCGGGCCCAATGCCCCGGCTCGGAACAGGCCCCATGCCGCGGGCTGGCACGGGTCCGATGCCGAGGGCGGATTCCGGTCCGATGCCGCGGCTCGGCACGGGCGCCAGGCCCAGGCCCGGCACCGGTCCGGTGCCCCGGGCTGGCGCCGGCCCGATGCCGCGGGCAAGTACCGGTCCGATGCCGCGCGCCGACTCCGGGCCTGCGCCTGGTTCCGGCCGGATGCCACGCCCCGGTTCACAGGACGGGCCGCGCACGCACCCCGCGCCCAGGCCGCCGGGGAACCGGTCACGCCGAGCGGATTCCGCTGACCCCGGGCACCGCGACGTCCCCGGGCGCACGGGAGGTGCCGGGTGGGGATAAGCCCGACCGAAGACCTGGGCGCGCCCGCGATCATGCGGATCGGGGCAGCCAGGCTGACCGCTGGCCTGGACCGGATGCCCAGGCTCGACCTGGAAGCTCACCGGGAGATCTTCGGCCCGCTGCCGAGGCTCTCGGCCGGGGAACTGATCTCGATGACCGAGCAGGTCGACCTGCGCGGCCAGGGCGGCGCGGCGTTCCCGTTCGCGCGCAAGCTCAGGGCGGTAGTTCAGGCCGCCGAGGCGAACGACTGCCCGACGGTCGTGGTCGTCAACGCCGCCGAGGGCGAGCCGGGCAGTGTCAAGGACAAGATGCTCATGATCCGCTCGCCGTACCTCATTCTCAGTGGCGCGGCCCTCGTGGCCGAGGCTCTCGGTGCGGACGAGATCATCGTGGGGGTAGCAGGCAACGAACTGGCGAACAGGTCGATCGAGGCGGCGATCGCCGCCGAACCAGGCCTGCGCAAGATGGCCAGGGTGGTTCAGCTGCCGGACCGGTTCATCTCCGGCGAGTCGGGCGCTCTGGTCCGCGGCATCAACGGCAAGCGGCCGGTACCGCCGGGCACCAAGATCCTGGCCAGTGACTCCGGCGTCGACGACCTGCCCACCTTGTTGTCGAATGCCTCAACGTTCGCCCAGCTTGCGGTGCTCGCCCTGCTCGGGCCGGAGCGGTTCTCCGCGGTCGGGACACCGGAAGAGCCCGGCACTGTCCTGCTCAGCGTCGGCGGCTCCGCCGCGAATCCCGCGGTGGTCGAGGTTCCCGCCGGCCTCCCGCTGGCGGCCGTCCTCGACATCTGCCAGGCGCCTGCCGGGGACGGCGTCCTGGTCGGCGGCTATCACGGCATGTGGCTGCCCGCCGCCACCGCGTACGCGGTACCGGCCTCCCGCGAGGGGCTCGCCGCCGTGGGCGGCACCCTGGGGTCCGGCATCGTGCTGCCTCTCGGCGACGGGACATGCCCGCTGGGTGAGGTGTCGCGCATAGCCAGCTACCTGGCTGGTGAGTCGGCGGGCCAGTGCGGTCCGTGCAAGCTCGGCCTGCCCACCATCGCGCGGGCCCTGGCAGCGCTCATCGACGGATCGGGCGGAATCGAGGCGCTCGACGTGGCCAGGCGGTCCGGCGCCGGCGTGAACGGGCGGGGCGCCTGTTCGCATCCGGACGGCGTGACCAGGTTCGTGCTTTCGGCGCTGGATGTGTTCACCGAAGACCTCGCCGCGCACGTCTTTCACTCCGCTTGCGGGCGTCCCGTCCGAGGCGTGCTGCCGCTGCCAACCCGGCCTGAGCAGGAAGAGCGGCAGCGGCTCGTGGTGGACTGGACCCGTTGCCAGGGACACGGGCTATGCGCCCACCTGGTGCCCGAGCTGATTCACATGGACGCCCACGGCTACCCGGTCATCCTCAACATCCCGGTGCCGGCCTGGCTGGAGAGGGACGCGCAGCAGGCGGTAAATATGTGCCCGGCGCTGGCGTTGCGCCTCAGCACCACCGCCCCGGTCCCCACCCGTACCGGTCCCGTGACCATCCCCGCGCCCATCCTGCGCACCGGCCTGGTCGGCGGCGCGGCCAGCAACCGCCGGGAGATCACGGCCGGATAGCCCAGCCGGACATCCCGGCGCCCTCGGCAGCCCGTTACAGTGACGGCGTGGACGTCACCATCCGCGCCTACGATCCGCGCGACGCGGCCGATCTGGCCGGCGTGTTCTTCCGCTCAGTCCGCCAGGTGGCGCTCTCGGCTTACACGCCCGCCCAGGTGAGAGCCTGGGCTCCGGAACCCAGGACCGCAGAGTGGGCGCACGGGGAAGCCAGCGACGGCCGCCTGGTGCTCGTGGCCGCCAACGAGAATGACCGCGCCGTCGCCTACATCGATCTTGAACCGAACGGGCACATCGACCGGATGTTCTGCGCGCCCGAGGCAGCCGGTCAGGGGATCGCGTCGCGGCTTTACGACGCCGTGGAGGCGGCGGCGCGCGAGCAGGGGATCACGAGCCTGTTCACCGAGGCCAGCGAACTCGCCAGGCGGCTGTTCGAGCGCAAGGGCTTCGTGGTCCTGGAACGACAGGACCTGGTCATACGCGGCGTACCCATCCACAATTACCGAATGGTCAAGGCCCTGAACTGAGGGGTGCCGAATGACCGACAGGCTCGGGAAATCCGGGCTTGACGGCCTGCCTGGCAGGTGCTGGAGGTACCCTGCGGGGATTGGATAGGCGTTCGGCCGGGGTCGGCATCACCCTCGCAGGGATCGTGCTCACCGCTGCCAGCTCCACGAGCCACCCCATCGCTACGCCGGCACCGACCGCTACCGTTCCGCAGCTGCGCCATCTGGTGTCATGAGGGAAACCCGGCATGTTAAGCGCGGCGGGGCGCCGTCTTTATGGGGTGACGATCAAGGAAACTTGGGGTATGTCCGGGTCGGCGGCATAGCCTAAGCCCTGGCGATTGTCACTCACTTCGTCACTCGGTACTCGCGAGCCGTTCGTGAGCGACTGCTGTGCCACACGCGTTCCAGCCGTTCACCGGGCTATGCAACCAGAGCACCTGTCAGTGTGGGCCAGCTATCACGACTGAGGCTGCCTTCCTGGCCGGCTCTACTCCCAGCGCAGCGGCAGCCTGGCGCGGGCTTCGGCCGAACGCCCGGTGGTGACGACCTCGATCCCGGTCGTAGCGCGAGCGCACCCATGGCCGTCAGCAGCTGCGCGACCCTGCCCACCCGGGCCCGGCGCTCCCCCAGGCCCATGCGGGACGGCGCAGCTCTTCCTCGGCCAGCAGCCGCAGGTGAGCTTCCGCCCGCTGACAGTCCACCTCCTCAGTGTCCCCGGCCCGAGCCCGAGGTGTCAGCTTGCCCTAGTCGTGAGTCAGGGGCCCGCGGGGCCGCCCTGCCCGGATCTGGGCAGGTTCGTGTGGACAGGGCGGTCGCTAGCGCGGGCCCGGGGGGCGGGCCTGGGTCAGCCCTTGATCTCGATCCGGCGGGCCTGGGCCTGCGGCGCCTTCGGCAGGCGGACGGTCAAGATGCCGTCAGCCAGCCGGGCGTCGGCCTTCTCGGCGTCCGCGTCGGCGGGCAGGGTGGTCCGGTAGGCGAACTTGCCCTGCCGCTGCCGCAGCGGCTTGCCCTCGCCCTCCTCCTTCTCCGTGACCTCACCGGTGATGCGCAGCTCGTTGCCGCGCAACTCGACCCCGACGTCATCGCGCTTCATCCCGGGCAGCTCGGCCCGGACCAGGTAGGCGTCGTCGGTCTCCTCGGTCTCCACCATCGGCATCCACGTGTCCGGCCCGCCCTCCGCGGCGGACTCGAACAGCTGGGCCATCCGGTTCCACAGCTGGGTGAACTCCCCGAACGGGTCCCAGAAGTCTCTGGGCCAGCCACGCCAGCGTTCCATCGGCCGGCGGCGCGGTACGGGCATGTTCATCGTTGATCACCTCCAGCTAGGTAGCGACCTGGGCCGCGGTCGGCCAGTCCGCCGCAGGCCCGGCGCTGGTCTCCAGGTGTCCCTTACCGCCGCCGGGCGCGTCCGAAACGGGCCTTCACACCGCTATGAGGGTTGAGCGAGTCAGCGCGCTGCCACCGCTGGCGGTGGAAGCGGCGCGGCAGCATGAGCTACTGTTCGGTCTCGGCCAGCACTGCGTCTATGCGGGCCTGATCTTCTGCCAGGCGGTGCCGACTGCCAGCCTTCCAGCGTTCTTGACCTCGGAACGACCGTCCGTCAATGTCCGCTGGCGTCCGCTGGTCGGAGGGAATCGAACCTCAGCCTTCTAATCCGTAGATCAATGGAAAGCGTCCGGCCAGTGCGCCGGAATCCGAATCCGCACGTCAGCGTCCTGCTCGGTGTCCGGCATAGACGCTATAGTCCAGTGTCGTCCGGTCAGTCCGTGAGAAATCTGTGAGAGATCCCTGCCATAGCAGCGCCCGCAGTGGTGTCGGCGCGACCCTCGCCGGGCACCTCCCCGCCCGGCCACCACCGGGATGGACTCGCCCACTCCTCCAATCCGCATTAGTGGGCACATCGTCCAGGACCGTCCACCGCTGGCCGTGTGCTGGGCCGATATTCCAGAGTTGCCCGCACGGGTCAGTCGTTGTCCAGCGGCTTGGCAACAGTATTGGCACCAGTCACGGGTGGAATGGAGCCGATCCTCCGGCCGCCCGCTTTCCCGGCGTGGCGGCCACCCGGGTGGGCGTGATATGACGACCAGGAAAATGACAAGGGCTAGCCTTTACCACTATGACCACTGCCCCGCCGCCCGAAGCGTTCTTGCACCTGGTGGTCGGGTATGACGGTTCGCCACCCGCCCGCCGGGCGCTGGAGGCCGCGATCGTGCTGCTGCACAGCCGGATTGGCCGCATCGACGTCGTGTACGTGGCTCACCTGCCCGGCGCCGGTGTCGA
>JASHYW010000600.1 GCA_030042885.1 Streptosporangiaceae bacterium
CAATGGGAGGTATGACTAGTCAGTCAGGCCCAGGTGCCCCCAGTTCCGGAACGGCAGCTCCGCGGGCGGCCAAGCGCGGCCCGAATCGCCGGGCGGCCGAGATCGACGTGGACGAGGCCAGGAAGGCGTTCTTCCTGATGGTCGGGTTCATCGCGCTGATCTGGGTGCTCCAGGTGGCCAACTGGGCTGACCACTACGGGCTCGATGCCAGCTACGGGATCCTGCCGCGCAGCATCGGGCGCCTGGGCGACATCTTCATCGCGCCGTTCCTGCACTTCTCCTGGGATCACATCGAGGGGAACTCGGGACCGCTGTTCGTCTTCGGCCTGCTCGCGGCCTACCGCGGCGTGGTCAAATTCCTCGGCGCGACGCTGATCATCGCGATCACCAGCGGCATGGCGGTGTGGCTGTTCCAGGGCAGCAACGAGCTCACCGTGGGCGCCAGCGGCCTCATCTTCGGCTACTTCGGCTACGTGCTGACCCGCGGGATCCTCGAGAGGAACCTGATCGACGCGCTCGCCGCGGTGGTCATCGGGCTGTCCTACGCCTACATCCTCACGGCGGCGATACCGGGCGCCCACGGGGTGAGCTGGATTGGGCACCTAGGGGGGCTCATCGGCGGCATCGCCTCGGGCTGGATCTTCCGTACCAAGCGCAAGGTGCCCGGCCGGGCCAAGCCGCCCGGCGCTCCCGGTCAGGGGTCGGCGGGCGGCGGTGCCGTGCTCCCGGTCAGCCAGGGCCATCCGCGGGCCGACCTGTACAAGGAACTGGGCGAGATGGGCCTGTAGGTTGTCCGGGACAGCGGAATCCCCGGCGACGACGACCGCGGGCCCCGGTCATGGTGAGCAGTGGCGGCGATGGGTCGTCTACCAGATCTATCCGCGCAGCTTCGCCGACTCCGACGCAGATGGCGTCGGTGACCTGCGGGGCATCCTGGCCCACCTGGACCACCTGGAACGCCTGGGCATCGACGTGGTGTGGCTGTCCCCCGTCTACCGGTCGCCGATGGACGACAACGGCTAGGGGGCGGAACCGGCCAACTGGGAGTCGCACTTCTCCGGTCCGGCCTGGATAGCCTGCCCGGCCAGGCCCCGCTGCTGCCGCCGCCGGACCTGAAGCTCAGGCCGTGGGAATCCGTCATCTGGCGGCGCACCCGGTAATCCGGCCGGACCCCGAGGCCCCCGGCGGCCCGGTCAGCCGATGGCGGCGGCGATGATCTCCCGTGCCTGGTCCTGGATGGCGGCGAGATGCCCGGGGCCGCGGAAGGATTCGGCGTACAGCTTGTAGACGTCTTCGGTGCCGGACGGGCGGGCGGCGAACCAGCCGGAAGCGGCCACCACCTTGAGCCCGCCGATCGGGGCCCCGTTCCCCGGGGCGGTGGTCAGCGCCGCGGTGATCTTCTCGCCCGCGAGTTCGCTGGCGGAGACCTGTTCCGGGGAGAGCCGGGCCAGCGCCGCCTTCTGTTCCCGGGTGGCCGCGGTGTCGATGCGCGCGTAGACCGGTGCTCCGTAGCGGCCGGTGAGGTCGCGGTACAGCCGCGATGGGGACTGGCCGGTCACGGCCGTGATCTCCGAGGCGAGCAGGGCCAGGATGATGCCGTCCTTGTCCGTCGTCCAGACCGAGCCGTCGCGCTGCAGGAACGACGCCCCGGCGCTCTCCTCACCGCCGAAGGCCACCGAGCCGTCCAGGAGGCCGGGCACGAACCACTTGAACCCGACCGGGACCTCGAGCAGCGCCCGGCCCAGGCCGCCGGTCACCCGGTCGATCATCGACGAACTGACCAGCGTCTTGCCCACCGCGGCCCCGGCCGGCCAGCCGTCACGGTGCCGGTACAGGTAATCGATGGCGACCGCGAGGTAGTGGTTGGGGTTGAGCAGGCCCGCGTCGGGCGTGACGATGCCGTGCCGGTCGGCGTCGGTGTCGTTCCCGGTTGCGATCGTGAACTCGTGCTGGCGGGCGATCAGGCTGGCCATGGCGGACGGCGACGAGCAGTCCATCCGGATCTTGCCGTCCCAGTCCAGGGTCATGAACCGGAACGTCTCGTCGACTTCCGGGTTGACCACGGTCAGGTCCAGGCCATAGCGCTCGCCGATCTCGCCCCAGTAGGCCACGCTCGCCCCGCCGAGCGGGTCGGCGCCGATCCGCACCCCGGCCGCCCGGATGGCGGGCAGGTCCAGCACCTGCCCGAGCGCCGACACGTAGCTGCCGAGGAAGTCGAACTTCCCGGTGGTCTCGGCCGCGGCCGCGCGGGTGTACGGTATCCGGCGCACCGCCTTGAGCCCGTCGGCGAGCAGGTCGTTGGCGCGGTCCTGGATCTGCCGGGTGATGTCTGTGCCCGCCGGCCCGCCGTCGGGCGGGTTGTACTTGAAACCGCCGTCCGTGGGCGGATTGTGCGAGGGCGTGACCACGATCCCGTCGCCACGGGACCTTGGGGTCTCCGCCCGCGTTGCGTTGTGCGCCAGGATGGCACGGGATACCGCGGGGGTCGGCGTATACCCGCCGCGGGCGTCGACCATGACCCGCACGCCGTTGGCGGCGAGCACCTCCAGCGCGCTGACCTGGGCCGGCTCGGACAGCGCGTGGGTGTCGGCGCCCAGGTACAGCGGCCCGTCGATCCCGGCCGCGGCCCGGTACTCGCAGATCGCCTGGGTGGTGGCCAGGATGTGGTCCTCGTTGAACGTGGCGCTGAACGCGGACCCGCGGTGACCGGACGTGCCGAACGACACCCGCTGCGCGGGGTCACCGGGGTCGGGATGCAGCGCGTAGTAGGCGGTGACCAGCTTCGCGACGTCGACGAGATCTTCGGCAGCGGCGGGCTGCCCGGCACGCGGATCGGTCATGCCGTCATCCTGACACGTGAGCCCGGGAGGTACACGCGGCAGGGCGGCCGCAAGTAGCGTGCCGCGGCTGAGGGCTGGCCGGGTGGCAGGATAACGGTGTGCCCGGAACTTTCCGACAGGTCATCGACGCCACCACCGTGGCCACGCTTCGCGCGCGCGGCAGCTTCAAGTGGTCCGCTCCGGGCCCTGACGGGTTCGGCGCGGCCGTGGCGGAGATGGACTTCGGCGCCGCGCCGCCCATCCTCGATGCGCTGGCTGCGCTGTCCGGCACCGCGAACTTCGGCTACCTGCCGCCGTTGCTGGCCGACGATCTGGGCGCGGCGTGCGCGGAGTTCCAGAAGCGGCGCTTCGGCTGGGACGTTGACCCCGCGCTGATCCACCCTGTCCCTGACGTGCTCAAGGCGTTCGAGATCGCCATTACCCGCTTCTCCCGGCCGGGCTCGCCGGTCATCCTGCCCACGCCGGCCTACATGCCGTTCCTCACCGTGCCGGGCTTCCTCGGCCGCGAGATCATCCAGGTCCGGATGCGCGATCAGGACGGGTTCTTCACCTTCGATCTGGACGCGATCGAAGACGCCTTCCGGGCCGGGGGGCATCTGCTCATCTTCTGCAATCCCTGTAACCCGCTCGGGCGCGTCTTCGCCCGCGAGGAGATGACGCAACTGACCGAGGTGGTCGACCGGCACGGTGGCCGGGTCTTCGCCGACGAGATCCATGCTCCGCTGGTCTATCCGGGCCAGCGCCACATCCCCTACGCGTCCACCTCCGACGCCGCCGCGTCGCACACGCTGACCGCGACGTCCGCCTCGAAGGCGTGGAACCTGCCCGGCCTCAAATGCGCCGAGGTGATTCTGACCAACGAGCCCGACCGGCAGGCCTGGGAGGAGATGGGCTTCTTCGCCTCGCACGGGGCGAGCAATCCCGGCGTGGTGGCCAACATCGCCGCATTCCGGCACGGCGAGGCGTGGCTGGAGGACGTCCTGGCCTACCTCGACGACAGCCGTCACCTGCTGGCCCGGCTGCTCGGCCGTCACCTGCCGGACGTGCGCTACCGCCCGCCCGACGGCACCTACCTGGCCTGGCTCGACTGCACCTCGATGGACCTGCCCGGCTCCCCCGGCGCGCTCGTCACGGACCGTGCGCACGTCACGGTCATCGACGGGCCCGCGTGCGGCGCGGGGGGCGCCGGGTCCCTCCGGCTCAACTTCGCCACCCCGCAGCCCGTCCTCACCGAGATGGTGGAGCACATCGCCGCCGTCCTGAACTCCTGCGGGGCCGCCGTTGACTGAGCTGATCCGCACGGCTATCCGGGTCGAGGGGGTCGTCCAGGGCGTCGGCTTCCGCCCGTTCGTGTACGCGGTGGCGACCGGCCTCGGCCTGAGCGGATTCGTCGGCAACGACGTCGACGGGGTGTTCGCCGAGGTCGAGGGCCCGCCGGC
>JASHYW010000072.1 GCA_030042885.1 Streptosporangiaceae bacterium
GGTGGCCTTCATCGTCCTCGCCTTGTCCGCAGTACTGGAAGCGTTCTCGCTGCGCACGGGGATCAGAGAGGCCAACCCCATGCGCGGCGACCGCAGCTGGGGCACCTTCATCCGGCGGACCAAAGCGCCCGAACTGCCCGTGGTCCTGCTCGAGGACCTAGCCGCCCTGATCGGGCTGGGCTTCGCGTTCGCCGGGGTGGCGCTGGCCACGCTCACCGGCGACGGCCGGTGGGACGGCGCGGGCTCGCTGGCCATCGGCGCGCTGCTCGCGACGGCCGCGGCCATCCTGGCCGTGGAGATGAAGAGCCTGCTGATCGGCGAGGCGGCCAGTGCCGAGGTGCAGCGGATGATCGTCGCCGCGCTCGAGGACGGGCCCGAAGGGGTCCGGGTCATCCACATGCGGACCGTGCACATAAGCCCGGACTCGATCCTGGTCGCCGCGAAGATCGCGATCCGGGAGAGCGATACCGGCGCGCAGGTCGCGCTCGGCATCGACGCGGCGGAACGGAGGATCCGCGCGGCCGTCCCGATCGCCAGGACGATCTACCTGGAGCCGGACATCTACCGCCCGTCCCGGGCCGACCAGACCGATCCGTCGGTCCGCACCGTGCTGCGCAGCCGGCCGGCCGTGCCCCCCCGCCGGGACCGGGCCAAGGACGCCCAGTGACCCGGGCGGGCCGCGACGCGCCCGTCAGCGCGCAGCCAGGACCGTCAGCGCTGGAGATCATCCGGTCCGGCACCGAGCTCAGGCCCGTGCCGCTGGTTCCGGAGATCCGGCTGTACCAGGCCAGCGAGCCGATCCAGTTGTGGCAGCGCACCGAGCAGGCGACCGGGCGGACCGGCCTGGATCCGCCTTACTGGGCCTTCGCCTGGGCCGGCGGCCGGGCGCTGGCCCGCTACCTGCTCGACCACCCCGAGGCGGTCACCGGCCAGCGTGCCATCGACGTCGCCTCGGGGTCGGGGCTGGTCGCCATCGCGGCGGCCAAGGCAGGGGCGGCAGCCGTGACCGCCTATGACATCGACCCGCTGGCGGCCGCGGCCATCACGGTCAACGCCGGGGCCAATGGCGTCACGGTCCCGGCCGTGTGCGCCGACGTGCTGGGCACCGGCGGCCCGCCCGAGCCCGGCCCGGACCTGGTGCTGGTGGCCGACGCCTTTTACGAAAAAGACCTGGCCGGCCAGGTGCTGCGGTTCCTGGAACTTAGCCGTGCCCGCGGGGCCGCCGTCCTGGCCGGCGACTTCGGCCGGACGTACCTGCCGCGCGCCCGCCTGCTCCCGCTGGCCAGCTACGACGTTCCCGGGCTACGCGCGCTGGAAGGCTGCGACATCAAGCGCACCACCGTCTTCACGCTGCGCTGACCGCCGCCCAGACTGGGGTAGCCGGGCGGCTGGGTCAGAACCTGCGCCGCAGGGCCAGCGCCTGGACGATCCGTTCGTGCGCCATCTGCTCGGCGGCAGCCCGCGGGCTCAGCCCGGTGACCTCGATCCGGTCCAGCAGCTCGGCCGTGGTGTCGCCGATCTTCTCCTCGATCTCTGCGAAGGCCTCGATGCGGCCCGCACCGCGGTATTCGGCCGCGGCGCAAATCACGCCGCCGGAATTGGCCACGACGTCGGGAACGCACAGCACGCCGCGTCCGGCCAGCTGATCCTCGGCCTCCCGGGTGATGGGAATGTTGGCTCCCTCCAGGATCACCCTGGCCGAGACCTTCCCGGCGTTGTCCGCCGTGATCACGTCCGGCTGGGCCGCGGGAACGAGGAACTCGCAGTCCAGGCCGATCACATCGTCCCGTGGCACGGACCGGCCGCCACCGAATCCGGCGACCGCGCCGGCCGATAGCTTGTGGGACCGCAGCGCGGCGACGTCGAGCCCGTCCGGGTTCCAGGTCGCCCCCCGGCTGTCGGAGGCCGCGATGAGTACCGCGCCCCGCTCGGCCAGCGCGCGGGCCGCGTGGCTGCCGACCGCGCCGAAGCCCTGGATGATGACGCGTGCCCCGGCCAGGTCCGGCCCTGAGGACCTGCTCACCACGCCGGCGCAGACCGCCACCCCGACACCGGTCGCGCCGAGCTCGTCGAGCGGGACCCCGCCCAGCACGCCGGGCAGGCCGACCGCGCGGCCGATCTCGTCCTGCACGTAGGCCATCGACGTCTCGTTCGTGCCCATGTCCGGCCCTGGGATGTACTCGGCGAGCTGGCTGATGGCCTGGCCGAAGGCACGCATGATTCGCTCATGCTCGGCCGGCGTGCCGGACGGCGCGGCGATGCCCGCCTTCCCGCCCCCGTGCGGCAGCCCCGCCAGGGCGTTCTTCATGGTCATGGCGCGCGCCAGGCGCGCCACCTCGGCGGCCGCGATGCCAGGCCGCATCCGCACCCCGCCGATGGCCGGACCGAGCGCGAGGTTGTCGACGACCACGACCGCGTCAATCCCGGCGCACAGGCGCAGGAACACCACCTTGGTTGGGCCCAGGTCATCCGCCGGCCAGCTCGCCTGCATGTCTGTCATGATGATCACCTACCATCGGACGTCCGCCCGGGACGGCACCACACCACGACATCTGCCCGGACAGCCGGGCACGCCGCCCTCATTGACGGTTGCTTCCACGCTGACGCCACACCAGCCCCCGGCCTAGGTGCCTAGGTCCCCGGGCCCAGGGCACTTCGCCTCATGACGCCGCGGCGCCGTGCGGCTAACGCGCCGCGGGGCGCAGCAGGCCGCGCATGGCCTCCCAGACATCGGGGTGGTTCAGCAGGTCGAAGTGGTGCATGCCGCCCAGCCCGCGGCCCATCTCGATGGGGAACGGGATGTGCTGGCGCGTACCGCGCCGGCCGTGCGCGCTGGCGGGCTGGACCAGCAGGTCACCGACGACGGCGCCGAACGGGCTGGCGGGATCGGCGGTCACGGTAGCGCTGATGACGTAGTGG
>JASHYW010000601.1 GCA_030042885.1 Streptosporangiaceae bacterium
CGGTCGCCCGGCTCGTCAAGCGCCTGAGCGTTGATGACCGTCTCGGAACTGACAGCCGGGATGAAGGTGACGTGCAGGCCACGCGCCGTGAACAGGCCTTCGTGGAGAGCAACGAAGAAACCCGCGGAATCGGCGGCGGGCACTACCGCGACATTCAGGTCCGGCTGCTCGATGACGGACGGGGCGGCGTCCCCGCCCCCGACCAGCCTGGGCAGGAACAGGATCGCCAAGACGGCCACGGCCGCCACGGCGCCAAGTATCTCCACGGCCCGCACGGCCCGCATGAGCCTACGTACCATTGCCGGTTCCTCCTTCCTCAAGGTGACAGGCACATCCCAGGCACAGATGGCCACCCGGACCCGGCAGCGAGCCCGGCCGCCGCGGCCGGTCCGTGGTCAGCCGGACGCGGCACCGGTGCAGCCCGGCCGTACGGGCCGACGCAGACGTTCATCAGGCTGCCCGGCCGGTTCGAGCCGGCCCGGGAGAGGGCTGGTCACCCCGCGCCGCTGCGCCCGGGCAAGGTCCGAGCAACATGCTCAACGGCCCGGCGCTGGTTGCACGAAAAATGGTGCTGCAAGTTGCAATGAGAGACATCGGTCAGCTGACTGATATTTGAACCGGGCCCGACAGGCTCCGGTGTCAGGTCGCGGCGAGGCTGGCCTGTTCTCATCGATCTGGCCAGGCAAGTCGCCTGGTCTCACCCGATGTGGCCAAGATGCTCGGCGTAGGCGACCACAGCGGGGGTGCGGGTGGCCGCCGTGGACCCGCTAGGCGTCGCGCCGCACGAGCAGCCAGCCGCAGAGAGCCAGGAGCACCACGGTCCACAGGCAGAAGACGCCGAAACCCTGCCATCCGGACAGCACGTCGCCCGGCTGCTGTCTGGTCTGGGCGACCAGTTCGCCCGCGACGGTCGGCAGGTAGCCGTGTACGTGATTGGCGATGGTTCCCGGGATGAGGGAGACCAGCGGGGGCACCACGATCACCGTGGCGATCACGATGGCGATCGCGCCCGCCGTGTGCCGGATCAGGCCGCCGATCGCCAGCGCGAACAACCCGAGGACGGTGAGGTACAAGATGGCGCCGATCACTGCCCTGGTGACTCCCGGCTGGCTCAGCGTGATGGAGACGTGGCTGCGCAGGATGGCGGTGGTGATGAAGAACACCGCGAAGACCGTGATCGCGCTGACCACGAAGTCGAGCACGGCGAACACGAGCGCCTTGGCGGCCAGCATCGGGATCCTGTTCGGCACGGCCAGCAGCGACGGGCGGATGGTGCCGCTGGTGTATTCGCTGGTGATCACGATCGCGCCGAGCACGCAGATGGCAAGCTGGCCGAGGCCAAGGCCCGCGCCGAAAATCACCGTGGTCGGGTCGGTGAGAAGCCTGGCATGGTTGGGATGAGTGCCCGGCGCGTTCCAATCGTGCGCGATGACCGTCGCGATCAGCGTGGAAAAGCCGACGGCCACGACCACAAACGCGAGAAGCGACCATACGGTCGATGGCACCGACCGGATCTTCGTCCATTCCCCGACCAGCAGGTGGCCGAAGCCGGGCCGGGACTCCCCGGCCGGAACGGCGGCCCCGATCGCCGGTGCACTGGGCGCAGGCGCGGCGGTCATCGCACGCTCCGCTCGTCTGGCTGGCGGCGGCCCGCGCCGCCGTGCGCCGTGATCTTGCCGTATTCGACGCTGTCCGCGGTCAGCTCCATGAATGCCTCCTCCAGCGAAGCCAGCCTGGGGGTGAGCTCGTACAGCACGACCGACGCGGAGGCCGCCAGTTGCCCGATCCGCGGCGCCGGCAGTCCGGTGACGATCATGCTGACCGCCCCGTCGGTACCGTCACCCGCGTGGTCCCCGGCCCCGGCGGTCCGTTCCGGGTGGATCACGCCGCCCGCCGCGGTGATCAGCCCGCGCAGTCGCGCCTGGTCGGGGGTGCGGACCAGCACGGATCGCTCCGAACTTCGCTCTATGAACTCCTGGGTCGAGCAGTCGGAGATCAGCCTGCCGCGGCCGATAACGATGAGATGGTCGGCGGTCTGGGACATCTCGCTCATCAGGTGACTGGAGACGAAGACCGTGCGGCCTTCGGTGGCGAGTTGCTGCATAAAGGTGCGGACCCACCGGATGCCTTCCGGGTCCAGCCCGTTGGCCGGCTCATCGAGCAGCAGCACCCGGGGATCGCCGAGCATCGCCGCCGCGATGCCGAGCCGCTGGGTCATGCCGAGCGAGAAGCCGCCGGCCCGCTTGCCGGCCACCGCGCGCAGGCCGACGAGATCGAGGACCTCATCGACCCTCCGGGCGGGGAAACCCTGCGTCTGGGCGAGGAACAGCAGGTGGTTGCGGGCGGTGCGGCCGGGATGCACCGATCGTGACTCGAGTAGCGCGCCGACGGTGTGCAGAGGCCGGTGCAGCTGATGGTACGCCAGGCCACCGATCGTCGCCGTGCCGCTGTTCGGCAGGTCCAGGCCGAGGATCAGCCGCATCGTCGTCGACTTGCCCGCGCCGTTGGGCCCGAGGAAACCGGTGACCCGGCCCGGCTCGACCGTGAAGGACAGGTGGTCCACGGCCACTGTGTCGCCGAACCTCTTGGTCAGCTCGTGCGCCTCGATGAGGCCCGCTGCCTCGGTCACGTCTACTCCCCGTACCGGGGGCGCCCGGTGCCGGACGCTCAGCCTGTTACCGCGCCCCAGCATGCCCGTTCTCGCGTAGCTACGCAAACCGGACCCGACAACGCGGGACCTCGGGGGCTTAAGGCCCCCGAGGTCCCGGTCACAGGGAGATGTAGGTGCCGGGGGCCGGCTCCCGGGGCGGGAAGCGGGAGCTGCCGAGGGCCTGCGGCGCGGCGCTCTGCTCACCGGAGCGTTCGGCCAGCCAGGCGATCCAGTGGTCCCACCAGGATCCCTCGTGCCGTTCCGCGGCCTTGAGCCAGTCATCGGCCGAAGGCGGGATGTCCGGGTTGAGGAAGTACCCGAGTCCGCGGTGCTTCGGGTCAGCCACCACGGTCTGGATGTGGCCACTGGAGCACAGCACGAACTGGGAATGGCCGGAGACCATCTGGGTGGTCTTGTAGCAGGTGTCCCACGGCGTGATGTGGTCGGTCAGCCCGGCCGCCACATACGTGTCGGTGGTGATGCGGGACAGGTCGATCGGCGTGCCGAGGATGGTCAGGGCGCCCGGGTGCGCCAGCTTGTTGTCGGTCACCAGGTCCAGCAGCTGGTGGTGGAAGCCGCGCGTCAGCCGCGTGGTGTCCGCGTTCCAGGCCAGGATGTCGAAGGCCGGGGGGTCCTGGCCGAGCAGGTAGTTGT
>JASHYW010000602.1 GCA_030042885.1 Streptosporangiaceae bacterium
AGAAGGGCCGTCGCCGGCCGGTCCTCCCGGCCGGCGACCGGCCCGTGCGACAGCCCCCGGCGACAGCCCGGGCCGGCCGCGCCGCGGCGCTGAGCTCCGCCCGAGCAGGTTAAGGGTCCACGAGGGCTTCGCGGCGGAGCAGCGCGGACAGATCCCCGGGTTCCGGGCGCACCCCGGACAGGCCGTGGCCTGCGAACCAGCGGCCGATGTTCTCCGCGTCGCGGTCCAGGAACCAGGCGCCACGCGGGTTGGCGATCACGTCGACCACCTGCGGTAGGTCGATCATGACCAGCCGCCCGTCGTACACCAGCAGGTTGTACGCTGACATGTCGCCGTGGGCCAGGCCGTCCCTGGCCAGGGCCACGAGCGCCTGGACCAGCTGGTCCCACAGCCCCGCGAGTTCGGCGGCGTCGGGCCTGATCTCGGCCAGTCGCGGCGCCGCGGTCCCGTCGGCCGAGCCGATGAACTCAAGCAGCAGTTCGGTGCCGAGGATCTGCGCCGGGTACGGCACAGGAACCCCGGCCGCGTACAGGCGGGCCAGCGCGCCGAACTCCGCGCTCGCCCACTGGCCCGCGATGACCTGGCGGCCGAACGCGCTCCGGCTCGCCATGGCCCGGTTTTCCCTCGACGCCCGGGTCCGGCGTCCCTCCAGGTACCCGCTGTCGCGCTGGAACATCCGGTGCTCAGCGGACCGGTACCGTTTGGCGGCCAGCAGGCAGGACCGGTCCGTCCCCGGTATGCCGCGCCGGAGCAGGAAGACGTCGGCTTCCTTGCCGGTCTTCAGGATGCCGAGTTCGGTGTCGACCGCGGCCAGGTCGGTGACCAGCCAGTCCGGGTAGGGCTTCGGGCCGCATTCGGTCGGCGTCGACTGGTCCCAGGTGGACCAGCGATCACCGTCCGGCAGCCCGTCGGTGGCGTCGAATCGCGATATCGGCGGCAGCGCCCGGCGCCGCCGGACACGCTTGGCCGTCGTCGGCTCGTCGTCGTCAAAACGCCGCTTACCGCGGCGGGTGGAGAACTCTCCGCTGTATGCGGAGGAATAGTCGTGCACGGGGGGGTGCTCCTCAGCTGAGCATCGGACAGGGCAGGCGGCATCGCGCCCGCGACGGGCGTATACATCTGGCGCCTCCCTTCGCTCAGCCGGCCAGCGCCGGACCCGGACCTGGTGCAGGTTGTCACACGCCCCCGTCCCGCGCAACCGAATTTCCGCCCGCCTCCTCGGCCCCTGATCCGGGCCAAGGATCTCAGCTGTTCGGCACGTAACTCAGCGACCATCCAGGCCGCCTCAGGACTTGTCGCGCTCCGCCTCGCCGTCGCGCAGGTCACGGAACATGGCCTTGGCCTTCCGCCCGGCCTCGCTGTCCCGCAGGTCGCGCAGCGCCTCACGCGCCCGGCGCCCGGCTTCGCTATCCCGCAGGTCGTGCAGGGCCTCCCGGGCCTTGCGCCCGGTCTCGCCGTCCCGCAGGTCGCGGAGCGCGGCCTCGGCCTTACGGCCGGCCTCGCCCTCGCGCAGGTCGCGGATCGCCGCCTCGGCCCGGCGCCCGGCGTCGCTATCCCTGAGATCCTGTACAGCAGCCTTCGCCTTGCGCGCCGTGTCCGCACGCTGATCCCCGCGCAGCCAGGCGACCAGCTTGGCCCACCAGCTCCGGGCCTGCCGCTCAAATTCGGTCATCGCGGACTTCTCCTTCGAAGGCCCCCGGGCGATTCGCGCCCGCAGCCCGTGCTACGCGATCAGATACAGCTTCAAGATATAACGTGATGATGATCTGAGCCAAGCCCCGTTCTGCAAGCCTTCGCCGGCCCGCACACCCCTCGAAGCCTCTCCGGCCCGCACACCCCTCGAACCCTCCCCGGCCCGCACACCCCTCGAACCCTCCCCGGCCCGCACGTCCCCAAACCCTCACTCTGCCGCGCCGGACCGGATGAAAGAATGCCTGCCGTGCAACGCATCAGCGGCCACTCGCCTTACGAGCCGGTCTTCGGGTTCTCCCGCGCCGTGGTGACGGACGGCCGGGTCCTCGTGGCCGGGACCGCTCCGGTGCCGGCCGGCGGGGGACCGCCTCCGGCCGGACCGTATGACCAGGCCCGGCTGTGCCTGGAGCTGATCGGCGAGGCGCTGGGCCGCGCGGGCACCGGCCTGGAGCATGTCGTCAGGACCCGCATGTACATCACCGATGCCGGGCACTGGCGCGAGGTCGCCCGGGCGCACGGCGAGGTCTTCTCGGGCATCCGTCCCGCGGCAACCGCCGTGATCGTGGCCGGCCTGCTCGACCCCGCCTGGCTGGTCGAGATCGAGGCCGAGGCCGCCCTGCCCGACCCTTAGCCTCTGGAGCGCAGTGATGCAGGTGCGTTCCCTGATGCTGGTGCGTGCCGTGATGCGCCTCGCCCGGGAATTACATGGGAGGATCCGGGCTCCGGGGAGGATTTGGTGCACGATAGACCCCCGGATCCTCCCGCAAGCCCAAATCCTCCCCGATAAATGGGACTGGTGAGAAATGGGAACGCCAGGAAGGCATGCGAGACCACGCGACGGCAGATAGCGGCCAGCCCTAACCGAACTCCGCGCCTAGACTCCGGGGCGCGGTGCCTTCTCGCCGTGCACCGCGGTGTATTCGGCCGCAAGCCAGGCGCCCAGGTCGTCGATGAGCATGCCGAGCACGGCCGGGTCGGCCGAGGGGACGCGCCCGGTGGCCGCCGCGACGCGCATCTGCCCGGCACGTTCGGGATAGTAGCGGCAGAACACCTCCGCGGACTGCCCCAGGTCACTGATCCAGCCACCCCAGCAGGGCATGACCAGGTTGAATCCCGTACGGACCAGCCGGCGGCCGACGCCCCGGCTGAGGACCTTGCGATCGGCGTCGGTGGCCGCTTCGGCGGCTCGCGCCCGCCAGCGCGGGAGGAGCAGGGCCAGATCGCCGTTGGTCTCGCGGGCGAGCAGCCCGGCCGGGCGGTAGCGGGGCAGCTGCTCGGCCAGGTGTCGCCGAGCAGCGGGGTGCACAGGCACGCGACGAAGAAGCCGCCGTCGTAGCGTTCCAACTCGCTGAGCAGGACGCGTGTGCTGCCCTGCACGATACCACCCCGTTGATCTGCGAGAACGAGGAGTCGAGCCAGCCTTCCAGAGCCTTCGCGCCGGCGCGTCCGGCCACGGTGGGCTCGTCGTGCAGGACGACCAGCAGGTCCAGGTCGGACACCCCGGGCGTGGAGGTGCCGCGCGGGATGCTGCCGTACAAGTAGGCACTGTGCAGCCGCCCGTCGCCGAACGTCTCCGCGATAGAGCGCGGGCCGCGTCAACGACGGGTACGAACGCGGTTGGCACCTTTGTCCAGGGCGCCCTCGCGTGCGATCATCCTGTCGCGATCAAGCCCTCGCGCATTCATGGGTCCACTATGCCCTGCCGCGCCCCGGCCGCCGAACGCATTCCTAAGCCGTGCCCGAGCGCCGCTAGGCCCGCTGGATGCCGCCCAGGATCACGTCCACCACCTCGCTGATGAAGTCATCGGTCAGCGGGAGGTGACCGAGGAGCAGCCGGTGCTGCGCGGCGCCGAAGAACAGGTCCAGGACCACCTCGCGATCGACCGACGCCGGGATCTCGCCCCGGGCGATGGCCCTGTCCAGCATGATCCGGTGCTGGCTGCGCAGCGGCTCGACCACGCGATCCCGCCAGGCCGCGCGCAGTTCAGGGTCGTGCTGGGCCTCGGCGATCAGGCCGGTCAGCATCGGCCCCATCGAGGT
>JASHYW010000603.1 GCA_030042885.1 Streptosporangiaceae bacterium
GGCGCAATAGCCAGGTACAGACAGCCGATCGGCACCCGATATCAGGAGTATCGGCCCTGCTCTCACCCCCGGCCTGTGGTGAGCGTGGAAACAGCGCCGGGCCTGCCAGCTGTATTCGCGGTGCCGCCCCCACAGCGGCGGGCGCGACGGGCGAAACCAACGACCCTGGTTCTGGCAGGCCCCGGCGGACCCTCCGCCAGGCCAGACAGGGGAGGCCACCATGACAGTGACAGTAGCCACGCCAGCCAGGGACGCAGATAGTGAGCCGGCCAGGAGCGCAAGCAGTAAGCCGGCCAGGGATCCAGGCAGACGACATGCGAAACGACACGGTTCCCTCCTGGTCATGACCGCAGGCTGCTGGCTGGGCTTGAGCGCCCTGTTCAACTTGGTATGGGGCCTCGGTGTGCTGGAAAACCAGCAGATTGCCCACGACAGCTACATGTTCGGCATCTTGCACTCGTCGGGCCGGATCGCGATCGTCGTCGGCATCCTGCAGCTCGTGGTGGCGGGCGCGGCACTAACGGGTCACCAGCTGGCACGATGGCTTGGCGTGGCCCTGCTCGTGCTCAACGCCATTGACCAGCAGTTCTTCATCGGGACCTACCCGCTGTGGTCCGCGCTGAACACCTTGTTCGACGTGCTCGCGATATACGCGCTGTGCCGCTATGGCAGCCGCAAGAACCTACGCTTCGTCCGGGACTTCGCCCGGAAGGAGTGGCCCCTTCGGGGCAGTCCGGCTGACGTGAGGCGTTAAGCGGTCTACGGTCGGCGGGTGGCCGATGACCTGATGGAGCGGTACGGGGACCTGCTGACGGGCAGCTATGACTGCGTGGACCGGGTGGTGCTGAATGCGTATTGCCTGTACGTGCTGTTCTTCATCGAGCACGGCACCCGGCGGGTGTACCTGGCCGGGATTACCGCTCACCCGACGGGCGGCCACGCAGGCGGCGCCTGGGCCGCTAGCAGCCCTGGGCCTCTGGCGCGGGAACCGCATCCTCACCAGTCCTTTGCTCGCCTGCGACTTCGAGTCCATCTTGTCCGGCCCGCAAGTGCATCGGCCTGACGGGATGAAAAGGCCGGTCCCGCCTGCTGAAGGAGTCCAAGATTCCGCGACCGGGCGACTGCCTGGGTCGCTTCGGACGCCTCCCTTCCTGCCACCTGGTAAGTCGGCAAGGCCCGATATGCAGGCGATCTCGAACCGGGCCTGGAAGCCGGGTAAGGGAGCGCACAAGGCAAGGAATCATGCCACGCCAGGGAATCATCCCATCTGGCCAATGCGGCAGCCAGCTCCGCGCGGTCGAATGGAACGAGAAATGAACGGAGCGTGAACGAAGGGCGCGGGGCCTGCGCGAGCGTGCGTCGTCGTTGACGGCTGTCCTGTCTAACCGTTGTGTCGCTGCCGCTTCCCGGGCCATAGCCGGTTCCTGGGAGCTGCCCGCCACCTGGGCGGGCAGCCGAATGGTGCCCCAGTTTCACACTGCGACATACCTATCAGGGAGGTGCCTGATGGCGGATGACAGGGCCAAGCTGCTGGCCGAGTTCATCGAGCCGCTGCGGGTGAAGCCGGGGTCGAAGGTCAAGCTGGCGAAAGATTTCGACCCGGGCTACAAGGCGAGCTTCTTGAAGAAGAGCGAAGGGGAAATGGTGCTCCAGGCCGGGGTGGAAGTCCTGGCAGAGTATCAGGCCCGGCTGGCCGCCCAGGACATCTGGGGGGTGCTGGTGTGCCTGCAGGCGCTGGACGCCGGGGGCAAGGACGGCACCATCCGGCACGTGCTGAGCGGCGTCAACCCGCAGGGCGTGCGGGTGAGCGGCTTCAAGGTGCCCTCGGCCGAAGAGCTGAACCACGACTACCTGTGGCGGTACGCCCGGCGGCTGCCCGGCCGGGGCGAGATCGGCATCTTCAACCGGTCACACTACGAGGAGGTCCTGGTGGTGCGGGTCCACCCGGAGCTGCTGGACCGGCAGAAGCTCCCGGCATCGTGCAAGGGCAAGGGGGTGTGGGAGCGCCGGTACACCGAGATCAACGACTGGGAGCATTTCCTGGCCGATAACGGGTTCAAGGTCGTGAAGCTGTTCTTGAACCTGTCCAAGGAGGAGCAGCGGATCCGGTTCCTGCGGCGGGTGGACCTGCCGGAGAAGAACTGGAAGTTCTCCGCGGCCGACGCCCGGGAGCGCAAGTACTGGGATGACTACCAGGCCGCGTTCTCGGACATGCTCTCGCACACGAGCACCGGGTGGGCGCCGTGGCATGTGATCCCGGCCGATCACAAGTGGTTCGCCCGGATCTGCGTGTCGGCGGTGCTGGCGCACACGCTGATGGACATCGATCCGCAGTACCCGTTGGTGGATAAGGCCAAGCGGGATGACCTGGCCGAGACCAGGTCGCTGCTGGAGGCCGAGGCGCCCAAGGGCGCGGCGGCTGACCCGGCCCAGGCCGAGCTCGCGGCCCAGGCCAAGCAGGAGCAGGCCGCCGGGGAAACCAAGCAGGCCCGCAAGCAGCGCGAGCAGATGAAGAAGATCAGGGCCAAGCTAGCCGAGGCGGAGCAGCCCAAGAGGTAGGCGTGCCGCCGGTCGCCGGGAGGTGGACAAGTCATGGCTATCAAAGACCAGGTCCAGGCGCCGGGTAGCCCGCCGGACAAGGCGGCTACGGCGTGGTACGCGCTGACCGCGGATGAAGTCACGGCCAAGCTGGGCGTAGAACCGGCCGCCGGGCTGTCCGCGGCCCGCGCGGCCGAGCTGCTGGCCAACAACGGGCCGAACGCGCTGCCGGAGGAGAAGCCCAAGCCGGGCTGGCTGCGGTTCCTGGATGAGTACCGCACGTTCATGCAGATCATCCTGGTGGCCGCGGCCGTGGTGTCCCTGGTGATCGCCGAGTGGTCCACGGCGCTGCTGCTGATCCTGCTGACCGTGCTGAACGCCGTCATCGGCCTGCGCGAGGAGGGTAAGGCCGAAAGCGCGATGAACGCGCTGAAGTCGATGATGAAGGCCACCGCGCGGGTGCGCCGGGACGGGGCCGAAGCGGAGATACCGGCCGACCAGGTGGTGGCCGGCGATGTGGTGCTGCTGACGGCCGGGGACCAGGTGCCGGCCGACGGCCGCATCATCGAGGCCAATTCGCTGCAGATCGATGAGTCGGCGCTGACCGGGGAGAGCGTCCCGGCCGCCAAGGGCGCTGACGCGCTGGCCGGGACGGACCTGTCGCCGGGGGACCAGTCGGACATGGCGTTCATGAACACCCCGGTCACGCACGGCAGCGGCGTGATGATCGTGACCGGCACCGGCGCGGCCACGCAGGTGGGGCAGATCTCCGGGATGCTGACCGCCGCCGGGTCGGAGCAGACGCCGCTGATGCGGCAGCTGACCCGGATGACCGAGTGGATCGCGCTGGCCGCGCTGATCACGATGATCATCATGTTCGCCCTGGGCGCCTCCCGCGGGCTGCCGGGCAAGACGCTGTTCGTCACGGCGATCGCGCTGGCCATCGCGGCCATCCCCGAGGCCCTGCCGACCGTGGTCCAGGTCATCTTGTCTCTCGGCGCGGTGGGCCTGGCCAAGAAGAACGCGATCGTGAAGAACCTGTCCGCGGTGGAGACGCTCGGCTCCACCTCGGCGATCAACTCCGACAAGACCGGCACGCTCACCTTGAACCAGATGACCGCGGTCGAGGTCGTCGACCCGACCGACCGGTACACCGTCTCGGGCATGGGCTACGGGCTGGACGGCAAGGTCCACCACGCGGCAGGCTCGTCGGCCTCCATCGAGGATGCCATCTTGCCGTTCGTGATCGCCAGCGACGCCAAGCTGGAGGACGGCAAGGTGGTCGGCGATCCGACCGAGGGGGCGCTGCTGGTGCTGGGCGCCAAGGCCGGGCTGGATATCGAGGGCAGCCGGGACCGGCTGCCGCGGCTGGCGACCCTGCCGTTCGACCCGACCTACAAGCTCATGGCCACCTTCAACCGGGTGACCGACGGGGCCGGGAAACCGGTCGTCCGCTGCTTCGTCAAGGGCGCCGCGCCCGCGGTGATGGGCCGCACCGCCTCGGCCCTGTCCGGCGGCACGAGCGTGCCGTGGGACCAGGCACTCCAGGACAAGGCGAACTCCAACGTCGAGCGGATGGAAGGCCAGGGCCTGCGGGTCATGGCCGCCGCCGTCAAGGACCTCGACCCGGCCGCGTTCGACCCCGACGGCGACCTGCTGGCTCACATGACCGGCCTGCAGATCACCAGCCTGGTCGGCATGATCGACCCGCCCCGCGATGAGTCCAGGGCGGCGGTGACTAACGCCCAGGCCGCCCATATCCGGGTGCGGATGGTCACCGGCGACGACGTCACCACCGGGGCGGCCATCGCCGAGAAACTCGGGATCCCTGGCCAGGCCATTCTTGGCGGCGACTTCGCCGCGCTGCCCGAGGCCGAGCGGCTGGCCCGGATCGAGGACATCGGCGTGATCGGCCGGGTCGCCCCCGAGCACAAGCAGCTGCTGGTGGAGACGCTGCGGAAGAAGGGCGACGTGGTCGCGATGACCGGCGACGGGGTCAACGACGCGCCCGCGATCAAGGCCGCCGACATCGGCATCGCCATGGGCACCGGCACCGAGGTGGCCAAGAACGCCGGCCGGATGATCTTGTCCGACGACAACTTCGCGACTATCGTGTTCGCCGTCGAGCAGGGCCGGACCCTGTTCGACAACCTGCTGAAGTACGTGCGGTTCATCCTCATCACGCTGGTCGCCTTCGTGCTCACCTTCCTGGGCTCGGCCCTGCTGAACATCGCGGCCGGCCAGCCGTTCACGGCCGGCCAGATCCTGTGGATCAACTTCCTGATCGACATGCCGCTGGGCATCGCGCTCGGCTTCGACCTGGAGACCCCCGGGCTGATGGGACGCCTGCCCCGGCCGCGCGGCAAGTCCATCGTCGACTGGCCCATCATGATCTCCTCCGTGCTGGCGGGACTGGTCATGGCGATGGCCCTGCTGCTGCTCATCCACCACGGCCAGGACGTGAAGAACGCCAAGCTGGGCGCGGCGCTCGCGCTCACCGCGTTCGCCTACTTCCGCATCGTGTGCACCTACGAAAGCCGCAGCCTGACCGATTCGGTCTTCCGGCTGGAGACCTTCGACTGCAAGCAGATCAACCTCATCTCCCTCGGCGAGCTCGCGCTGGCCTTCCTGGTCACCCAGACCGACGCCTTTGAGCACCTGCTCGGCACAACCAGGCTCGACTTCAAGGAGTGGCTGCTGGCCGTCGCCCCCGCGGTCGCGCTGTTCCTGCTGTGGGAACTCGGCAAGCTCATCGCCCGGCCCCGCCACCATGGCGCGGCGGCCCCCGCCGCCCCGGCTGCGGCCGCCCCTGCTCCGGCCGCCCCGGCCGCCACCCCTGACGGCCACCGATCCGGGAACCTGACGGTGATCCCGGGGTCGGGCAATACGGGTGCACCGAGTTGATCACGAATGAGGGGAGCGCGCCGATGCCCCAGCATGACCGGCAGGGTCACCATCACGGCCGCGTTCCCCTCCCGGGTGCGCGCAGGAGGCAGGCATGATGACCGGCGTCCAGCCAGGCCCTGGCTGGACGCTGGTCCTGCGGCGCCAACCCGCCCGCATCGTCGACGGCCAGCCGCAAGGCGGTTACGCCGACCTGTATGAGCTCATCTGCTGCTACTGCGGCGACGATCCCGGCCTGGATTACTGTCACGTATCACCTGAACTGCAGCGTATCCGCGGCCCGTACCCGTTCGCCGCTGGCATCGCCGCCTACGGCGAACACGCCGGGCACCACCGGCAGGCCACTGGGCCGCGCGAATCGCCGGCCGCGCGGAAGCGCTGGTGAGCCTGCCGGGCAAGGGCGGCGGCGGAGGGCGTTCCTGCGATCGTTAGGAGCACAGCATGACCACGGCCGTCCGTGAGATCGAGCGGAAGTACGACGCCTCCCCCTCGGAGACGGCCGCCCTGCATACCGTGGAAGCCATGATCGGCGAGGCCGGCATTGCGTCTGTCGCGCCGCGAGAGGAGCAGATCCTCGACGCCGTCTACTACGACACCGAAGATCTGCGGCTGCTCCGCGCCGGAATCACGCTGCGGCGGCGCACCGGCGGCCAGGATGCGGGCTGGCACCTGAAGCTGCCCGCCGAGGCCAGCACCCGGGATGAGATACGCCTGCCCCTGACCGCGCCCGCCGCCAAGACGGACAGCAAGCCAGCCGCGGACGTGGCCGCCGGCCGGGCTGCCAAGCCCGCACTCACACCCGGCGCCAGGGCCGCAGATGCGGTTCCGAAACAGCTCGCGGCCCTGGTCCGGGCCCGCACCCGGGGTGCGGCGCTGGCACCGGTAGTGCACATGCGGACCAGCCGCGGCGTGCTCCGGCTGCTCGATGACGGCGGCCGGACGCTGGCCGAGATCGCGGCAGACCACGTGTCGGCCGAGCCGGTCAACGGACCAGCCGCCACCTCCTGGGACGAGATCGAGGTCGAGCTGGCCAGCGGCAGCCCCGGGCTGCTGAAGGCGATCGACGCGCGGCTGCGCGCGGCCGGTGCGCGGCCTGCCGCCGCCGCGGCAAAGCTGCAGCGGGCGCTGGCCGGCCAGCTGCCCGCCGTCAGCACCGGGCAGGGACCGCCGCTGACGGCGCGGTCGCCAGCGGGCGAGGTGGTACTCGGCTACGTCCGGCACCAGGTGCAGGCCATCTCGCGCTATGACCCGCTGGTCCGCCGCGATGAGCCAGACGCCGTGCACCAGATGCGGGTCGCGGCCCGCCGGGCCCGCAGCGCGCTGCAGGCCTTCGGCACGATCATCGGACGGGAGGCGACCCGGCCGCTGTGCGAGGAGCTGAAGTGGCTCGCGGCCCAGCTCGGGCAGGCCCGCGACGGCGAGGTGCTGCTGGCCCGGCTCACCGCCGAGCTGGCGGCCATCCCGCCCGCCCTGGTAGAAGGGCCGGTCCAGGCCCGCATCGCCGGGCACTTCACCGCCGAACTCGCCCAGGCGGGCCAGGCCGCCTTGCGCGCTCTGGACGGGCAGCGCTACCTTCGCCTCCTCAATGATTTGGACGTGCTCCTGGCCGACCCGCCGGTGACCCCGCTGGCCGGACGCAAGGCAGGCAAGGAGCTGGCCAAACCGGTCCGCCGGGCGGCGCGGCGGCTGGAGCGTTCCCTGGCGACCGTCCCTGCCGCCGACGATCCTGCCGCCGACGATCCTGCCGCCGAAGACCGGGACGCGGCGCTGCACGAGGCACGCAAGGCCGCCAAACGGGCCCGGTACGCCGCGGAAACAGCGCTGCCCGCGCTCGACGGCACGGCCAGGCGGCAGGTCGCGCAGGCCAAGAGGCTGCAGGAACTGCTCGGCGACCACCATGACAGCGTGGTCGCACGGACAGTCCTGCGCGATCTGGCCGGCCAGGCCCGGGCCGCAGGGGAGGACACGTTCACCTACGG
>JASHYW010000604.1 GCA_030042885.1 Streptosporangiaceae bacterium
CTGACAGACACCGCGACTCAGACCCGCAGGCCAGACCGCCACCTAAGATCATCTCCAACAAAGCTGGCGTGCACCCCCCGGAAATGTCGTACCCCCCTCGTACTGTGGCGGCATGTACCAACCACGGAAACGCCGCACCAACCCCCCGGGACAGCGGTGCCGGTGCGCGGAATGTGACGCGCTGGCCGAGGGGATAAACCTCAGCCCGGAGGCCTGCATGCAGGCCGTCGCCGCTGACATCCGGGCCGTCGGCTGGTCGGTATCCGCCGTGCTCGGCGACAAGATCGCGCCGCCCTGGGCGTACACCGTCGGGCTGTGGCTCAGCCACCAGGGCCCGGAGCTGACGATGTTCGGCCTTCCCGTCGAGCACCTGACGATCATCTTGAACTCGCTGGGCGACCGCATCGCCAGCGGCGCGCTGATTGAGGCCGGGGACCAGGCTGACGGGATATGCCCGTGTTCCCTCGCGATCCGTCCCGTCCACGCGAGCTGGCGGACGACCAGCCTGTTCGCGGTCTCGGACCGGTACTACGGCTACGTCAGGCCGGCCTGCCTGCAGGTGGTCTGGCCCGATCGGAGGGGCCGCTATCCGGGAGACCCGGGTTTCCAGGCCCGGTACGAGGGCAGGCAGCCGATGCTATGGCTGCCCCGCGAGGATCACCCTCCGGGCGTGTGGACCGCCATCGACCAGCTGCCGTGACCTGGCCGACATTGGCGTCACGTTAGCTGGGAAAACAAATTGCCGCCCAGCCGAGTGACTGGTTAGCGTCAAACGGCTAGCAACGCCGGCCGGATCGGCCGGCCGATGACCGGAAGGATCGAGCAATGTCACGGGGTGGCCTGGTGCGCCGGTACCCCGTCCTCGCAATCCGGGACTTCCGGCTTCTGCTGGCCGAACGGCTGATCGCACCGGCCTCCATCGGGTTCTCCATGGTCGGTGTCTCGTTCGCAGTGCTCAAGGCGACGAACTCAGCCACCTGCCTGTCCTATGTGCTCGCGGCGCAGATCGCGCCGGCGCTGGTGTTCGCGCTCCTCGGCGGCGTGGCGGCCGACCGGTTCCCGCCACAGCGCGTCATCGTGGCGGCCAACCTGCTCATGGCGGTGGGCGAGGGTACGTTCGGCGTGCTGGTACTGACCGGCCGACCGCCCCTGTGGGCGATGATCGGGCTGGAGGCGCTGACCGGGACTGGGGTCGCGGTGTTCTATCCCGCCTCCCAGGCCCTGCTCCCCCGCATCGTCACTCCGGGCATGCTGCAGGAGGCAAGCGCGATCAGCCGACTCGGCATGAACACTGGCCAGATGTCCGGCGCAGCCGTGGCCGGCCTGCTGGTGGCGGCGGCAGGTCCGGGCTGGGCGCTGGCGCTGTGCGGCGTCGGCATGGTGGCCACGCTGCCGTTGCTGTTGTCGATGCGGGGCGCACCGGTCCCGCGGCCCGACACTGGCCTGCGGCCGGGCGCGGGAGATGACCAGGACGCCACGGCCAAGCCGGGACCGAACATGCTCACCGAACTGCGCGAGGGCTGGTCGGAGTTCCGTTCGCACACCTGGCTGTGGGTCATTGTGGCCCAGTTCTGCGTGGTGCTGATGGCCTGGTACGGGGCCTTTGCGGTCCTCGGCCCCATCGTGGCGCGGGAGCATCTCGGCGGTCCGGCCGCCTGGGGGGCGATTACCGCGGCCGATTCGTTCGGCCTGATCGCCGGCGGTCTGCTGTCACTGCGCTTCACGCCTCGTAGGCCCATGCTGTTCGTGGTGCTCACCGGTGCCGCGATCGCGGTATCTCCGCTCTCGCTGGCCATGGTGCTGCCGTTGCCGGCCGTGTGCCTCGCGTCATTCAGCCTCGGCGTGTTCATCGAGATGATGATGGTGCAGTGGACGGTGGCGCTGGCCCGGAACATACCGCCGGAAAAGCTGGCCCGGGTCTCCTCCTACGACGTCCTCGGCTCGGTCATGGCAATGCCGGCCGGCGCAGTGATCGCCGGACCGCTCGGCACCGCGATCGGGATCTCCTCGGCGCAGTACGCGGCGGCGGCCGCGATCGTCATCGCTTCCGCACTGGCGCTGATCCCGCGTGACGTCCGCACCATGCGCAGCGGCGATGCCGCGATACCCCAGGCTGCCGGGGAGGCGGAAGCCGAACTGGAAGCCGTGCCCGTCTAATCCGGTGTCTTGCTGCGCGCCGCGGTGGCGTTCACAGGCACATCAGCCTGGCCGCCCAGCCCGCCCTTGTCCCCGGCTCGCCCGGGTCCCGGGTATCCAGTTCGGCCCATACGGCTTTGCCCGTCGCGGTGTCACGCACACCCCATGTGCCGGCCAGGGCATCCACGAGCACGAGCCCGAAGCCGGACTCATCAAGGCGGCCAGGGGTGCGCCGGTGTGGCCAGCACGGGTCGGCGTCCTGGACTTCGATCCGCAGCCAGGTTTCCCCGATTTCCAGGTCCAGCGCTATCGCATAGGTGTCCCTGGCGTGCCGGACGGCATTAGTGACCAGCTCAGATACGAGCAGGACAGCGGTGTCCTCCACGTGGGCCAGCCGCCATCTGGCCAGCACGTCGCGGGTCACTTGCCGCGCCAGCCTCACCGCCCCGTCACCGTTCGGCAGCGTCACTTGCAAATTCAGCCGGGTTCGCTGTGCCGCGCGAGGGCGTGCCTGCGCGCTGCGAGGCCGACCCTGGTCAGCCGTCATCGCTAATGCCTCAACCTCGTTGTCCGCCGGTCGTCCGGCACTGCTCCACAGCCGATGCGAGAACCGGCATCCGAAACCCGCGGCAGTGGCCACGCCATGAAGGGCGCCCGCGGTGTGGTCCGTAGTGCACGTTCCCCGTGCTGTGTTGCTATGAGGATCGGGCTTGTACCTGAGCAATAACTCAAGAGACGCTAATCGCGGACTCTTAGTTCTCTGATTATTAACTGAAGAGTAGCTGACCATCGACTGAAGCAGCCAGCGCTCGTTCGGCACGCCTCGGAACGAAATCTCTGCCCGTATTTCCAGGCCGATGCGGGCGGCGGGTTCCGGCTATTTCCTGCGCAGCACGGCGGCCTGCTTCTCCAGGGCGAGGATCTCGGAGCGGAAATCCGGGTACGCATCAAGCCAGAGCTGCAGTACTTTCTGCATGTCCGGGACGACGAGGTCGTCTAGGACGACGGTGAGAACCGGGCTCAGCGACCCGCTCAGCAACGGCAGCGCCGGATAGCGGGCCTGGTGACCGGTGGTGGCGGGCGGCCCGTCAACGAAGAGGAGATCGATCCCCGCCAGGTCCTCCCATGCCCGCCTCGCATACCACGAGTAGGTCTCGCCGTCAAGGCTGAAGCTCTCCAGCGGGGCATTGCGTACCTCGGCCAGATCGCAGACGTCATGCCTGGCCAGGAAGTCACGGGTCTTGCCGCCGAACACCGGGTCGTGCTCGAGCGCGATGATGCGGCCGTCGATCTCGAACCGCCGCATCGCTAGTGCGAGCGATAGCGTGGACGCGCCGCTACCGCATTCCACGACGAGCGACGGCCGTTCGGTGATAACCAGGTCGACCAGCACGACGAGCAGGTCGGGCGACGCTGCCCAGCCCCGGGTGGCGGGCAGCAGGTCGTGGACTGGCAGCACGGCGCTCAGGTTCTGCAACGCTTCCAGCTGGCGAAATGTCTGCTTGATCTCTTTGGGGATGTCGGCTTCGACCCGTCGCACAGTGTCGAGCGTGCGCTTGCTTTCGCTGGCCAGGTTGCCGATCCGGCTGGCCAGGTCCAGGCTGTGCCTGATCAGCAGGAGCAGGCCGCCAAGCAGCAGTCCCAGCGCCATCAGCGCCACCGTTGGCACCGCGCCCGCGCCTGTGGCCAGCCCAAGCCCGAGCGCGCCAGCCAGCCAGGCGGTGACCAGCACGGCTACCGTTTCGATGCGCACGAACTGCCGGATCAGTCGGCGCATGGCGGACTCCTCTATCCTTCGGCGCGGCCGCCTGGTCAACCCGGAGACCGCTGATTTACTCAAGTCCTTGCCGCACCGGATCAGAACGTATTGTCAACCGGTCGGCGGCATTAAGAAATAGCACCTGACAGCCTACTGGCTGAACTCATCAGTCCTGGCGAGCATACATGAATTCAGCCGAAGAAGATCTCGGCCTCTGCATACCGCTCGACCGGCACCAGCTTGGGCTCGCGTAGCGCTTCGGTCAGCGGCAAGCGGACAATATCCGTACCGCGGAGTGCCACCATGGCGCCGGTAGCACCGTCCTTAACTGCTTCGATGGCATGCAGCCCGAAACGTGTCGCCAGAACGCGATCGAAGGCGGTGGGAGTTCCGCCACGCTGGATATGGCCGAGTACGGCGCAACGGGCCTCTTTACCGGTCTGCCTCTCGATTTCATCAGCCAGCATATGCCCGACTCCTGTCAGCCGAGCATGACCGAAGGAATCCCGCCGCCAGTCCGACATGGGTCCGTCTGCGTCGGTTGGATGCGCGCCTTCTGCTACGACTACGATTGGCGCATACCTGGTCTTGAACCGATGCTCCACATAGGCGCAGACTTCTTTGATGCTGAATGGCTTCTCCGGAATCAAGATCACATTAGCACCGCCTGCCATGCCGGCGTGCAGCGCGATCCAGCCGGCGTGCCTGCCCATGACTTCGACGATCAGCGCACGATGGTGACTTTCCGCTGTGGTATGCAATCGATCTATGGCTTCCATGGCGATGTTTACCGCGGTATCGAAGCCAAAGGTGTAATCGGTCGCACTGAGATCGTTGTCGATGGTCTTCGGCACACCGATAACGCTCACTCCTTCTTGGAGTAGCTTTGCAGCAACCCCAAGGGTATCCTCGCCGCCGATGACAATCAGAGTGTCTACGCCGAGGCCGGAAAGGTTATCCTTAATGCGTTCTGCACCGCTTCGGAGGCCGACTTCGTCATCTTTGAATGGGTTAGTGCGCGAAGTGCCTAGAATCGTGCCGCCTCGTGGCAGGATACCGCGGACCGCCTGCGTGTCGAGCGGGATGGTATCACCCTGCAGCGGGCCCCGCCAACCATCGCGGAACCCGATGAATTCGAAGCCATATTCTTGTATGCCCTTGCGTACGGCAGCGCGGATAACGGCGTTGAGTCCGGGACAGTCGCCGCCACCGGTAAGGACTCCTACTCTCATCGTCGCAACACTAGTCCTTACATGTGTCGTTGAGCCTATAGGAAACACTACAGCGCAACTGATGGTCAGGACCCAGTTGCGCAGACGCCACCCGCGGAACGGCTGCGATCAGGTGCTGGGCTGCGAGGACCACGCAGCTGGACGTTGGAAACCGGAGTCTACAGTAGCAGGACAGCCAGGGAGTAGGCGGCGAGGCGGGCTGTCCGCTCGGGGCGCTTACCGTGCCCGTGCGGGAGGGTCTGCCGTGCCGGAAAGCGAGGGCCTCGTCCGCTCCGGTGGCCTACTGGCCCGGGTCACCGTGCGGCACCGACTGTGAGGCCTTGGCCCGGCGGGCGTCCATGTCGACGTACTCCTGGCCGGAGAGCCGCGCAA
>JASHYW010000605.1 GCA_030042885.1 Streptosporangiaceae bacterium
GCCGCGGCCCTTTGGCTCGCGGGAGAGTCCAGGCGGCTCCGTCGCTCCTCAGTCCAGGCGGCGCCAGCGCCCTCTGGCTCGCTCAGGGCAGGACCAGCACGTCGGCGGTCTCGCCTTCGGCCATCTGTGTCACCTGCTCGGGGACGACGATCAGCGCGTTGGCCTTGCCGAGCGTGGCCACATGATGCGATCCCTGGCCGATGAGCGGGGTGATCCGGGCTCGGGAGCGGTCCAGCACGCCGCGCAGGAACGACCTCCGGCCCGGCGGTGACCGCAGCGGCCCGGTCAGCTCGGCCCGGGTCTCCTCCAGGCCCAGCCCGCCGTAGGCCTGCAGCGCGCCGATGGCCGGCCGCGCGAAGACCTGGAACGACACGTAGGCGCTGACCGGGTTGCCGGGCAGGGTGAAGATCGGCACGTGCTCGTGCTCGCCCGGCCTGACCGGGCTCTCCGCTACCTCCCCGCGATCCGCGAGCCTGCCCAGCAGGCCCCGGCGGGACCTGTCCTCCGGGGCCGCGGAAGCGGGCAGGGCTACGGTGCCGAACCCCTGCGGCATGCCAGGCTGCATCGCGACCTTGCGGAACTCGATGGTGCCGAGCTGCCGCAGCGCCGCCTTGACCACGTCGTACTCGCCGCCCATGCTGACCCCGCCGGTGGTGATCATCAGGTCGGCCCGCACCAGCTGGTCCTCGATGGCGGGCAGCACCTCCTCGGGGCGGTCGGGCACGATGGCCTGCCGGTAGGCCAGGCACCCGGCCTCGTGGGCCGCCGCGGCGATCATGAAGCTATTGGAGTCCCAGATCCGGCCCGGGACGATCGGCGTGCCCGGCTCGGCGAGCTCGCTGCCGGTGGACAGCACCGCCACCCGCGGCCGCGGCCGGACCTGCACCGCGCCGCGCCCGGCCGCCGCGATGACTGCGATGTGCATCGGGTGGAGCCTGGTTCCCGCGCTGACCAGCACCTCGCCGGCCCGGGCGTCGCCGCCGGCCAGCCGGATCGCATGCCCGCGCTCGGCCCGGCCGCGTATGGTGACCCGGGCCGTGCCGCCGTCGGTCCACTCCACCGGGACCACGGCCTCGGCCCCGTGCGGCAGCATGGCCCCGGTCATGATCCGGATGGCCGTGCCCGCCTGCAGCGCGTACGCCCCGGTGTCGCCCGCCGCGACCTCGGCCACGACGGGCAGCGTGACCGGGGTTGCCTCGGACGCGGAGGCCACGTCCTCCACCCGCACCGCGTACCCGTCCATCGCCGAGTTGTCGAACGACGGCAGCGGAGTGCTGGCCGTCACGTCCTCGGCGAGCACCAGGCCGTGCGCGTCGGCCAGGCTGAGCTCGATCGGCGCGAGCGGCCGGATGGTGCCGAGGATGTCGGCCAGGTGCGCCTCCACCGAGATCAGGTCGCCCGTCACGACGTGGGCGTGGGTCTCGGTCATGGGAGGCTGTCCAGGTACTTCCGCAGCCAGGGCACGATCTCCTCGGCCAGGTCCGAACGCTCGCAGGCGAACTGGACCATGGTGCGGAGGTAG
Source organism: Streptosporangiaceae bacterium (assembly GCA_030042885.1). Next base: position 1,523 of record JASHYW010000605.1, read on the forward strand.
TCGAGCTTGTTGCCGGTGTCGTAGCGGCGGCCGTGGAACAGCACGCCGCGGACGCCGCCGCCCTCGGCCGGGCTCATCTTGGCCAGGGTCATCAGCGCGTCGGTGAGCTGGATCTCGCCGCCCCGGCCGGGCGGCGTGTGCCGCAGCACGCCGAACACCGCCGGGTCGCACACGTACCGGCCGATCAGGATCCAGTTGCTCGGTGCCGAGCCGGGCACCGGCTTTTCGACCAGGTCGGTGACGGTGACCACGTCCTTCTCGCCGGCCGGCACGACCGCCGCGGAGCCATACTGCGAGACCTGCTCGGGGTCAACCTGCATCAGCGCCACCACGCTGCCGCCGTACTGCTTGCGCACCTCGATCATCCTGACCAGCAGCGGGTCGCGGCTGTCGATGATGTCGTCGCCCAGCAGAACCGCGAATGGCTCGTGGCCGACGTGCTGGGCGGCGCAGAGCACCGCGTGGCCGAGCCCCTTCGGGTCCCCCTGGCGCACGTAGTGCACGGTGGCCAGCTCGCTGGACTCGCGCACCTGCGCCAGACGTTCGGTCTCCTCCTTGGCGGCCAGCGCCTCCTCGAGCTCGTAGGCCCGGTCGAAGTGATCTTCGATGGAGCGCTTGCTACGGCCGGTGATGAGCAGCACGTCGTCCAGCCCGGCTGCGACGGCCTCCTCCACGACGTACTGGATCGCGGGCTTATCGACCACCGGCAGCATTTCCTTGGGCGTCGCCTTGGTCGCGGGCAGGAACCTGGTGCCCAGGCCGGCCGCGGGAATGACGGCCTTGGTCACGTCCCTGGCGGCGTCGTTATCAGCCATGCCCAGAACACTAGCGAATTCCACGGGATGCTCTGCTTTTCCGGCTCGCCTCCGGGCCCCACCCGCCTCCCGACCCCCCCTTCACTGGCGCCTCCTTCCCTCCTCGCTTCCCCTCCTCGCTTCCCCTCCTCGCTCCCCACCCACCTCCACTTCCCTCGTCACCGCTCGTCAGTCCAGCCGGCGTCGGCGCCCCTTGGCTCGCGGGTACGGTGAGTGGTGTGGGGGAGATTCAGCAGGAAAAGGCCGCGCTGCGCTCGCGGCTGCTTGCCTCCCGCGCCGGGCTGTCCGCCGGCCAGCGCGCGGCGGCGGGCAGGCTGATCCGCGACGCGCTGCTGTCGCTGCCCGAGGTGCAGATG
>JASHYW010000606.1 GCA_030042885.1 Streptosporangiaceae bacterium
TGCGGCCGGGCGCCCCCGTGCGTCGCGACAGAAGGGAGGCACGCGATGGACTCTGATAGTCCGGGCCGAAGTTGGCCCTTCTCGCTGCTGTCCCATTTTGTTCCGGCACACGCCAGGCCCCCGAAGGTTCTATCCCGCTGAACTGACCTGACCCGAACTCGCGGCTGATCCTGACCTGAGCTCGCTCGCCCAGGGCCAGTACCGCGTGCGTACTACGCCAGGGTCCTGACCAGCGTGTGCCCCTGATCCCGTCAGCCTTGTTGACGTGAAAGGGGTGTTCACCATGGCCACCATCACCCGTACCGCCCCGGTCGCTGTCCTTGACGACGCACACGTGGGCGACATCCGCGGCGCGCTCGGCACGATCGCGGTTGACGACTACGGTCCGCGCGCCGGCTTGTCCGCCAAGCTGAAGACGCTGCTGGCCATCGTGGGCCCGGGGCTGATCGTGATGTGCGGGGACAACGACGCCGGCGCGTTCTCCACCTACGGGCAGGCCGGCCAGAACTACGGCACCCGGCTGCTGTGGACGCTGCTGCTCCTAGTGCCCGTGCTCTACGTCAACCAGGAGATGGTGCTCAGGCTCGGCGCGGTCACGGGAGTCGGCCACGCCCGGCTGATCCTGGAGCGGTTCGGCAAGTTCTGGGGCGCGTTCTCGGTCATCGACCTGTTCATTCTCAACGCGCTGACCCTGGTCACCGAGTTCATCGGCATCACCCTTGCGGCCAGCTACCTCGGCGTGCCGAAGCTGGTCGCGGTGGTACTCGCCGCCTGCGTGATCCTGGCGGCGGCGTTCACCGGCAGCTTCCGCAGATTCGAGCGGATCGCGGTGACGTTCTGCGCCGGGTCGCTGCTGCTGATCCCGCTGGTCCTGCTCACGCACCCGAACGTGGGCCAGATGGCGCACGGCTTCGTGGTACCCGGGCTGCCCGGCGGCTCGGGGCAGATGGCCACCGTCATGCTGCTGGTCATCGGCATCGTCGGGACCACGGTCGCGCCCTGGCAGCTGTTTTTCCAGCAGTCCTACGTGATCGACAAGCGGATCACCCCCCGGTTCATGCGGTATGAGCAGGCGGACCTGTGGATCGGCATCGTGATCGTGGTGATCGGGGCGGCGGCCATCATCGGTGCGACCGCCGCTGCCTTCGCCGGGACCAGGGGCGCCGGTAACTTCACCGACTCCGCCGGGCTCGCACATGGCATCGCGGCCTACGCGGGCCGGCTGGCCGGGCTGGTGTTCGCGGTCGCACTGCTCGACGCCGCCATCATCGGGGCGTTCGCGGTCTCGCTGTCCACCGCGTACGCGGTCGGCGACACGCTCGGCCTCAAGCACTCGCTGCACCGCGGAGTACGCCAGGCCAAGGGCTTCTACGCGATCTACGCCGCGCTGATCGCAGTCGCCGCGGCCGTGGTGCTGATCCCCGGATCGCCACTCGGCCTGCTCACCGTGGGCGTCCAGGTGCTGGCCGGCGTGCTACTGCCGAGCGCGACAGTGTTCCTGCTGCTGCTGTGCAACGACCGGGCCGTGCTCGGACCGTGGGTCAACGGCCGCCGGACGAACCTGTTCACCTCGGGCGTGATCGCGGTCCTGATCACGCTGTCGGTGGTGCTGACCGCCTCGGTGCTGTTCCCAGCCATCACCGGGCAGCAGATCGTGATCATCATGGCGGCATGTGCGGTGGCGTCGGTCGCCGCGGGCGGCTGGGCCCTGGTGCGGGCGCGCCGGTTCGTGGGCAGCGTGCCGGTAGACCGGGCTGGGCGCGACAGCTGGCGGATGCCGCCGCTGGCCATGCTGTCCAAGCCGGTGCTGTCCACCGGCCGCAAGATCGGCCTGTCCGCGCTGCGGGCCTACCTGGCCATCGCGATGATCCTGGTCATCGTCAAGATCATCCAGGTCGCCCTGGGGCACTGAGGAGAGGGAGCGGCCTGGCCCCGCCCGCCAGGCTGACCGGCCGCTCCCCTGCCCCTTTCCTTCTTTCGGCCGAACGGACCGTGGTGACAGCGGCCGGACAGGCCCGGCCTGGCCTACGGACATGCACGGCTACCGCTCTCTGGAAGGTTCCTTCCTGGGCGGCTGCCTGTTCAGCGGCCGTCAGGCCGGCCGTACCGCCGCCCGCGAGACGGCGTCCTGAGGTGCCCGGCGTCCCCGGGCTGCGGCTAGGGCAGTTCTTCCTCGGGTTCGCCGCCCTGCGGCGGCCGCCCGTATCCGCCGTAACTCCCGCCGCCCTGCGGCGGCTGGCCATATCCGCCGCCGCCCTGCGGCGGCTGGTTGTACCCGCCGTAGTCCTGCGGAGGGCGGGGGGATCCGCCGTAGCTGCCACCCGGCGGTGACTGCTGGTAGCCGCCTGAGGGGACACCGCCCGCGGGGGTCATGCTGCCCGAGAGCCGGAAGTAGATCAGCGTGACGACCAGCGCGAGGAACGGGGAGATCAGGGTGCCCGAGATGATCGCGCTCAGCCCGCTGCCCAGGACGTGCGGCAGCGCACGGAAGACGAGGCCGAGCACGATATTTATCACGAGCATGATCAGGTACACCAGCACAAGCGTGCCGAACACGTGCCAGCCGTGGCCGCGCACGAGCTCACGGCTGCGCCCGAAGGACGCCAGCACCCCTGATCTCTCGATAACGATGACCGGCACGATCACCGCCCAGATGGTGATCAGGAACAGGCCGGGGACGATCAGGAGGAACAGCCCGATCGCGATCCCGATGCCGGCCAGGATCGATGCTCCGGCCACGGGCCAGATGTAGGGCAGGGCTGCGGACACGGTCTCCCCGATGGACAGGTCGGCACGGCCGTCTCGCACGTCCTGCACCGCCTTGACCAGCGTCGCCTGCAGCAGGAAGGCCGCGACCAGGGCCACGACGGAGCCGAGCCAGAAGCCGACGGTGCCGGCCAGCGCGAGGAGCCCCGCAATGACCGCGGCCCCCAGGTAGATGACAAACGCGATCGCGAGAAGGTGCGCGGCGAATGTCTTGTACATCCGCCATGCTTCGTCAAGAACGCCGGACAGTGGGTTCATGGCCGTGATGGTACCGCCGGGGCTCCGCGCGCGGGAGGACGGGCAGCGGCGCGGTTGCCTCAGCCGTGGGCATACATGGCCTTGAGCTGCGATTTCATCAGCTTGCCCGCCTCGTGCGCCAGCTGGACCGAACGCCGCTCGAGGTCTCCGTAGCTCAGCGTCTCGCCGCTGCCGGTCATGACCGCGGCGATGCGATCCGGCGTCCGGGCTGCGTACGTGCCTGGGTACATGGTGACCGTCCTGCGCCGGATGAGCCGGGTCCGGAGCTGACCAGGGCCGGTGCCGTCTTGGTTTAATCAATCGTAAGACACCCGGTTCGTCAGTTATCGAATGCAGACTAAAAATTCGAACGTCCCTTGCCGGGGGCGGTCGCGCGGCCTCAGGGAGCATGCGGTGAACGGTCTTTCAGCGGAGGAGCGCGCGGTGGTCGCGACGGTGGCGGACTTCGTGGACCGCGAGGTCCGCCCGGCGGCACGCGAGCTCGAGCACGCCAACGCCTACCCGGGCAAGCTGATCGAGCAGATGAAGGCCATGGGCATCTTCGGGCTGGCCATCCCCGGGCCCTACGGCGGCGCCGCGGTGTCGACGCCGTGCTACGCCGAGGTCACCGCCGAGCTGGCCCGCGGCTGGATGAGCCTGGCCGGGGCGATGGGCGGGCATACCGTCGTGGCCAAGATGCTGCTGGCGTTCGGCACCGACGAGCAGAAGCAGCGGTACCTGCCGCGGATGGCGACCGGCGAGGTGCGCGCCGCGATGGCGCTGACCGAGCCGGGCGGCGGCTCCGACCTGCAGGCCATGACGACGACCGCGCGGCCCGACGGTGACGGTTACCGGGTCAACGGGACCAAGACCTGGATCACCAACGCCCGCAGGTCCCAGCTGATCGCGCTGCTGTGCAAGACTGACCCGGCCGCCAGTCCGCGGCACCGGGGCGTCAGCGTCCTGCTGGTCGAGCACGGCGACGGCCTGGTGGTTTCGCGTGATCTGCCCAAGCTCGGCTACAAGGGGGTGGAAAGCTGCGAGCTGTCCTTCACCGACTATCTCGCGCCTCCCGGCGCGGTGCTCGGCGGCGAGCCGGGACGCGGCTTTGCCCAGATGATGAAGGGCCTGGAGATCGGCCGTATCCAGGTCGCGGCCCGGGCAGTGGGAGTGGCGCAGGCGGCCTTCGACGACTCGCTGGGGTACGCCCAGCAGCGGGAGAGCTTCGGCGTGCCGATCTGGAAGCACCAGCAAGTTGGCGGTTACCTGGCCGACATGGCGACCAGGCTCACCGCGGCCCGGCAGCTGGTGCGGTATGCCGCCGAGCGCTACGACGCGGGTGAACGGTGCGACATGGAGGCCGGGATGGCCAAGCTGTTCGCCTCGGAGGCGGCCATGGAGATCGCGCTCAACGCGGTCAGGGTCCACGGCGGTTACGGGTACTCGACCGAGTACGACGTCGAGCGGTACTTCCGCGACGCCCCGCTGATGATCGTCGGCGAGGGCACCAACGAGATCCAGCGCAACGTCATCGCGGCGCAGCTGGTATCCCGCGGCGGGCTGGACCGCTGACCGGTGGCCGCCGAGCGGAGACGCCTGCGAACCTATAATTTATTCGTGCCTAAAAAAACGGGACCGACGGCGGCGGCCGCCGGTCCCGGCTCGAAGTCGGCCAAAACGCGGCAGCGGATCCTGGACGCCGCGGCGCACGTGCTGAGCCGGAAAGGCTACACCAGCACGCGGCTGGCCGACGTGGCCAGAGCGGCCGAGGTCGCGGCGCCGGCGATCTACTACTACTTCGCCTCGCGCGATGACCTGGTGGAGGAGGTCATGTGGTCGGGCATGGCGCGCCTGCGCGAGCACGTGACCGGGATACTGGCCGCACTGCCGCCCGGCGCCGGCCCGCTGGACCGCATCGACGCCGCGGTCGAGGCGCACCTGCGGTACTCGCTGGAGATCTCCGACTACACCAGCGCGTCCATCCGCAACGCGGGACAGGTCCCGGAGAGCATCGCGATCTGGCCTACGGCCGAGGCGTCCCGGTACGGCGACGTGTGGCGCACGCTGCTGCAGGACGCGGACCACGCCGGGCTGCTGCGGCCCGACCTGGACCCGATGGCCGCCCGGATGATGGTCCTCGGCGCGCTGAACTGGGCGGCCGAGTGGTGGAATCCGCGCCGCGGCTCGATGGAGGTCGTGGTGCGCACCGCGCAGTCGCTGGTCAGGCACGGGCTCGGCGCGGGAGCCGACGACCGTGAGGACCGGGCGGTCAGCGGGGCGCGGCCCAGGTCGCCGGCACGTCGGCCCCGCCCTCCTCGGTGATCCGCGCGCCGAACCGGAGCAGGGATGGCACCGGGGAGATCTTTCCCGCGATCAGCCCCTGTCCCTGGCGGAAGGTAGCCGAGCGCGCGATCAGGCTGGGCGGTACGAACGAGAATGCCGCCTCGGCGAAGGCCGCGTCCGCGAGTGAGTTCAGCCTCAGCAGCACGAGATTGTCGGCCTGTGACAGGACGTTCTCAGGGATCTTCTGCGGCCGCTGCGTCGACACCAGCAGGTACAGGCCGAACTTGCGGCCCTCGGCCGCGATCCGGACGGCGTGATCGGCCGCGACCGCGACGAGCTGGTTCCCAGGCTCGGCCGGGCAGACATTATGCGCTTCGTCGATCACGATGAGGACCGGATGGCGGTCCTGACGCCGACGCCACAGGTCACCCAGCACCGCCCCGGCGACCAGGGACTGCTCCTCGCGGGTGGGCAGCGAGCCCAGGTCGATCACGACACACCGGATGCCCTGGTCGCGGACGGCGTCGAGAACCGAACCCTCCTCACCGGGTGCCCACACCATGAAGCGGTCGACGCCCAGGTTGCGGATGCGCAGGCCCAGGCGGCGCGCCTCGGGACGGTCGCTTTCGGCCAGCTCCCGGATTGTGGAGCGGTTCTGGTTCTGCTCCGCGAGCAACATGGCCAGCGTGGCATACTCCTCACGGTCGTCGATCGGGTCCAGGCGGAGCAGCGCGGCTAGCGTGGCCGGATCGACCTCGGCCGCGTGCAGCCGGAGCCTGCGCTCTCCGGAGGTCCAGGCAGAGTAGACCGCGACCCCCCGGGCCGCGTCCCGGTAG
>JASHYW010000607.1 GCA_030042885.1 Streptosporangiaceae bacterium
AGTAGCTGATGGCACGCACCGCGTCCGGCGCGGCCGGGGACCTCCTTCCCGTACCGCGCCGAACGTCCTGCCGCATTCAGGCCTATAGCCTCTGACCTGCCCGGGAAGGCCTGCATAGGTTGGATGTGACCGTCAGGGCAGCCGCCCGGCCTGGTCGCGGGTTCTGCGTCGGCGCAGCCAGGACGCCAGGCAGGCGCGGTGACCTGCGGCTCGCGGAGAGCTGAGGAGTATAACGATGCCTGGTGATGCCAAGATCCGCGCTTCCGATGCGGACCGTGACCGGGCGGCCGCTGCCCTGCGTGAGCACCTGGCCGCTGGCCGGCTGACCATCGAGGAGTTCGACGAGCGCCTGGACCGGGCCTACGCGGCGAAGACGCTGGGCCAGCTGGACGAGCTCATGGCGGACCTGCCGGTGAGCGACCTCGGCCAGCTTCCGGGCAGGTCACTGGACCGTCCGGCAGCCGGCCCGACGCTGACCGGACGACATCCGGATCGGTCGATCCAGGCCGGGCCGCGCAGGTACCCTCCGGCACGGCGAACTTCCTGGGGGGCCTGGCTTGCGATCAGCCTGGTCCTGCTCATGATCTGGGCCGCCAGCGGCGCGACCGGCAGTCTGTGGTTCTTGTGGGTGGTGATACCGCTGGGAGCGCTGATACTGGCGCGCTCGATCACGGGCGGCCCTGCCCGTCGCGAACGGCGGTCAGCCCGGCCGCGGCACGATCACGGGTACCGCGACGACCAGGCCAGGCGGTACCCGCCAAGGTTACCTGAGACTCTTCCCGCCGGGACCGCAAGACGCTGTTCTCTCAACCGCACCAGGGTCTTTTGCCAGGACCTTCGACTCTGCAACCGGCCGGCGGCCGGATAGATGTTCAAAGCGAATGCGGCCGAAGGAGGCTGACCTGTTGGACGGTCAAGCAAAGGTCGCGAGGACTGTCATCCCTGAAGCAGGTACCCCGGTGCCGGCTGGCAGGGGAGGGTCTTCCGGTCACCCGGTGATCGAGGTCCGCGGGTTGCGGAAGTCCTACGACGGCGTCGAGGCCGTGGCCGGCATCGACCTGGAGGTCCGCGCCGGGGAGGTGTTCGCGTTCCTGGGGCCGAACGGCGCGGGCAAGACCACGACGGTGGAGATCCTGGAGGGATACCGGCGCCGCAACGCGGGGGAGGTCTCGGTCCTGGGTACCGACCCGGCCCGGGCGGGCCGGGACTGGCGGGCGCGCATCGGCGTGGTCTTGCAGGAGTCCGAGCCGGAGGAGGAGCTGACCGCCGAGGAGTGCCTGGCGCTGTATGCCGGGTACTACCCCAGGCCCCGGCCGGTCACCGAGACCCTGGACCTGGTCGGCCTGGCCGATCACCGCACCTCCCGGTGCGGCCGGATGTCGGGCGGCCAGCGCCGGCGGCTGGATGTGGCCCTGGCCCTGATCGGGGACCCGGAGCTGATCTTCCTGGATGAGCCGACCACGGGATTCGACCCGGCGGCCCGCAAGTCAGCATGGGAGGTCATCGCCGGGCTGCGGGACCTGGGCAAGACGATCTTCCTGACCACGCACTACATGGAGGAAGCCGAATACCTGGCCGACCGGATCGCCGTCCTGGCCGCCGGCCGGATCGTGGCCGAGGGCACCGCGGCCACCCTGGGCGGGCGGGACACTGAAGCGTCCGTGGTCAGCTTCACCCTGCCGCCGTGGATGTCCGCCGCCGACCTGCCGCCCGCGGTGGCCGCCGCGGTGACCGATGATCTCGGCCAGCGGGTCGTAGCCCGGACCCCGAGCCCGCTGCCCCTGCTCGGCGCCCTGGCCGGCTGGGCCCAGGCCCGCCACGTCGATCTTCCCGACCTGCAGGTGCACCGGCCCACGCTGGAGGATGTCTACCTGCAACTGACCAGGGAGTCACGATGACCGCCGTGAGCACCCGCCCCGGCCGGGCCGCCGGAACCCGCCGCCAGCTTCCGCTCCTGACCGGGCACCAGTTCCGCTACGACCTGCGCTGCTACGTGCGCAACACCCAGAGCGTGTTCTTCACCATCTTCCTGCCGGTGCTGTTCCTGGTCATCCTGGCCTCGATCTTCCGCAATACGACCGTCACGGTGCCCGGCGGGGTCATGAAGGAGTCGGTGTACTACGTGCCGAGCCTGATCGCCTGGGGCGTGATCACCGCCGCGTTCTCCAACCTGGCCCTGTCCGTGGTGCGCAACCGCGAGTCCGGCGTCTACAAGCGCCGCCGGGCCACCCCGCTACCCGCCAGCGCGGTCATCGCCTCCCGCGCCGCGGTAGCCATACTCACCGCCCTGGCGATCACCGTGGTCATGCTCGTCATCGGCTGGGCCGCCTACGGCGCCTCCATCCCCGGCCACACCGCGCCCGCCTTCGTCCTGGACATCATCGTCGGCGCGGCCGCCTTCTGCTGCCTCGGCTTCGCCGCGGCCACCCTGATCCGCAACGTCGACGCGGTCCAGCCCGTCATCTGGGCCACCATCTTGCCGCTGAGCTTCATCTCCGGCATCTTCATCCCCGTCTCCGTGCTGCCCGCCTGGCTGGCCTACATCGGCTACGTCTTCCCGGTCCATCCGCTGGCCGCCGCCCTGCTGCAGGCCTACAACCCGTACACCGCCGGGTCCGGGCTGAACTGGGGCTACCTGGCCATCCTGGCGGCCTGGGGGGTGGCCGGGCTGATCATCGCCGTCCGCCGGTTCAGCTGGCTCCCCCGCGGCGGCTGACACCCACCCGGAGCACGCCATGACAGCACACCGGCCGCGACCCGCCCGGCAGGTCCATGACCTCAGGAAGGTCATCCGCGACCACGTTCCCACCACCACAGGAGGCCCGCCATGCCCAGCTGCCCCAGAAGAGACAATCTGCACGCCATCGCCAAGCAATCGCCAGGACAATCAACCCGGGCCGATTCGGCAGGGAGGATGTGGATAGTGCTCCGGCCCTGCTTCCGAGGTTTCGCGGTGGTGCGGGCGTAGG
>JASHYW010000608.1 GCA_030042885.1 Streptosporangiaceae bacterium
CGCGTGATCGTTCCGGCGGTCTGACTGGTATTGCTCTTCGGCATCGCGATTATGTCGCAGCGAGCGGTGACCCGAGCCGCCGATCACCGTGCCTGCCTCTGCCCAGTCTGGAACGTGCCTGCATCTGCCCAGTCTGGAAGCTGTCCCCGCCGTGCCGAAAGTGCCAGTATGCGTGAGCAGGGCGTGCTTGATGGAACGCGTTGCCTGTCATTCGCCGACGGCCCATTCCGCGTCGCTGAGGTGGGCCTGCCTTGCGCAATGGCCTGGGCCGGTTCCTGACCTTGCGCAACAGGCATCGCCGGGCAGGAGGCCACCGTCATGGGGCGGCTCAGCGCATCCCTGACCCGCTTCACCGGCAGCCAGGCATACGGCGTCGAAACGCTCCGCGACGACCTCGCCCTGTTCGCGTTCCCGCTCGGCGGCAACGGCGGCGAGCAACCTCTTACAGAGGGACGCTAGTGCTGCCACCGGAACATTTGCCTCGTTCAGGCCGACACTGCGGGCCTCATCTTCGCAAGCACAACAGAGCGTCCGCACCGAGGATCGCGCCGAGTACCCAGATCACGAGCGGAAAATCCTCATACCCCGTGATCAACCCCTCGTGGCGGAGGCCGCCGCCGTCTTGCGCGCCGTTGCCGATGCCGCGCCGGGGGCGAGCGAGGATCCAGTTGCGAACTCGCTTCCCTTCTGCCGCAGCTGTGCTGCGCCGGGTGCAGACGGTTGAGCCCGACGGGACGATGCGGCTCGCCCGTCTCCTGGCGCGGGGCCGGGAACAGCCGCGGCTCACTGTTGAAACTGTCCTGGCGGCGCAGCCGAGTTGGCTGCCGGGTGGCAACGGAATGTTCGAAGCGGCGATCGGTGCCTATGCGAACGAGCACAGACATCAGGACCTGGCACTGGAGGCCTTCACCCGGGCGGCAGAATACGGGTCGCCGGAAGCGGGACGGCTCAGCGCCGTCTCGGCTCTGCTGGCGCTTAGCAGGGGCGATGCCATACGCGCGGCAGCGCTGATCCAGAGTGCGGAGGACCGCCGTCACCAGGGCCTGTTCCTGGCGGTGGCACGTGCCGCGCTCGCAGGCCACGAACAAGGTCTGGAACGCCAGTCGCGCTCCGTGACAATTGTTAGTCGTAGCTGCCGCGCCGGATCCGCCCAATTGTACGGCTCCGAGGAACCCTGAGTCCCTCGGTTGAGGCGCACAGAAGGGTGTTCTGTGCGTGGTTAGCCCTCCTGCCGGGACGTACTTGAAGTAGTGATACGGCTGATGCCGGCAGTTGGTGGATGAACTTGGCCAGCACGGCGATGACGTGGAAGGACGGCTGGGAATGGCCGTCGGGCGGGGCCGGGGCGGGGCTAGATCCAGTGCAGGGTGGCCGGGATCATGTAGAGGCCGATTCCCATGACGAGCAGGCAGAAGGCGGCACCAGCATCTTGCGCAGCGACGAAGCCGGAACCTGCACGGCGGAGGCGGTCATGACCCCGGCCCGCCGTAGAGCCGGCCACCAACCGCATGACCGTCCTCAACCTGCATCCGGTCCGGAGTTAGCATGGGCGGACTCCCTGCAGTCCTCTTCTGGCCCAGTATCGCAACTTCTTCCACTGCCGGGCAGATCATTCATCGTGACCTTCGCTCCTCCCCAGCAACGGCCCCTGTCAGCAGTCGAGGCAGGACCAGGCCCAGCCAGCGGGCACCGCCGCACCTCCGGCATCACACCGTCCGCCTACGCACTGATGCGCTATCCGATCACCCCGCTCCGGCACCGGACTGGGGCGGAAATGAGAAAGCGATCGCCGACGTGACCCGTCTTGGACTTGCCTGGGAACAGATCCGCTATGAGGCAGACTCGCTCGCGGAGCTACGCAGCCGTGCCCTTCCGCGGAGCTGACCAAGTATCGGCGGCCTGCGATCTTCTGGCGAAAGTGGGCGAGGTTCGGCAGCGGGACATTTAACGCCCCAGGCCTCACCAGGCACGTCAGCATGGTCCGCTGGATGCGGACCGCCCCGCCAGGGCTGCTCCCCAGACGATGATCCCCTTGCCTATGACGCTGACCCCGCCCCGCCCAGGCCTAGCCCAGGGGCGGCGCTGCGGGAATGTCGGGCCCTTCGCCGGTAGCGGCCTGATCGTTGGCGGCCCACTGAGCGCCTGTCTGCTGCCGGAAGGCTGTCACGGCCGATTCGATGGTCGGGAAGAAGTGGCGCGGGTCGATCGTACGGGTCAGCCCGTAGCGTTCGATCTTGCCTCGCACCGGGTCCTGGAGCTCGGCGAATACCAGGCTGATGCCCTCAGCATTCAGCGCCTCGTCCAGGTCCTCCAGCATGTCGGACGCGGTGGTGTCCACGTCGGTCACCGGTTCGGCGGCGATGAGGATCCAGGTGGGGGGCGGGTCGGCTCTGGCCAGCTGCCGGACCTGGTCGCGGAACGTCGTGGCGTTGGCGAAGAACAGCGGCCCATCGAACCGGTAGATCACCAGGCCGGGCAGGTGCTCGGCGTCCGGATGGGTCCGCACGTCCTGATAACCCTCCAGCCCCTTCACTCGTCCGAGTTCGGTGTCATATGGCCGCCAGGCCCGCCCGAAGACGTTGAGGATGGACAATGCGACGGCGATCGCGATCCCGGGCAGCACACCGAGCAGGGCGACCCCGAGGAACGCGACGATCGACAGCGAGAACTCGGCCTTGCGCTGGCGCCACAGCCGCGCGGTGCCGGGGATGTCGGCCAGCGACAGCGACGCGGTGATCACCACGGCGGCCAGCGCGGGGTTGGGCAGGTTGCGGAACAGGCCGGGCACGAACACGATCATCACGATGATCAGGGCCGCCCCGGTGACGCCGGTGAGCTGGGTCTTCGCCCCGGACCGTTCGGCCACCGCCGTCCGCGACCCGCTGGTGCTGACCGGGAACCCCTGGAACAAGCCGGCCGCCAGGTTCGCCACGCCGATCCCGATCATCTCACCGTTGCCGTCGATCTGCTGCCCGGTCCGGGCGGCGAACGCCGACGCAGTGGAGATCGTGTCCGCCAGCGACACCAGGGCGATGCCCAGCGCGCCGGCGAACAGCGGCCCGAAGTCGGCCAGGCGCACGTGCGGGATCGTCAGCGGCGGGAACCCCTTGGGCAGCACCCCCACTAGGCTGACCCCGTGATCGGCCAGGCTGAACACGCTCGTGGCCGTGATCGCCAGCACGACCATGATCAGCACGGCCGGGACCTTCGGCAGCCAGCGCTGCAGCACCAGGATCAGCGCGATCCCGGCGATCCCGACCGCGGCCGCGGCGGCGACCGCCTCGCCGTGGGCCAGGCCCTTGACGAACCCGGTCAGCTCGCCGAGAAAGTTGTCGGCCTCGACCTTGAACCCGAACAGCTTGGGCAGCTGGCCGACAAGGATGGTCAGGGCCAGGCCGTTCATGTAGCCGATCATCGTCGGCTTGGAGATCAGGTCGGCGATGAAACCCAGTCTTGCCACGGCCCCAAGGATCATGATCGCCGCGACGATGATCGCGAGCATCGACGCGAGCGCGATGGCCCGCTCGGGGTCGCCGTTGGCGCCGGCCAGCGGCAGGATGGTCGCGGCGATCATCGGTCCGAGCGAGGAGTCCGGGCCCAGCACCAAGATCCGCGACGGCCCGGCCACCGCATAGCCGAGCAGGCACAAGATCGAGGTGTACAGCCCGGTGATCGGCGGCAGGCCCGCCAGCTCCGCATAGGCCATGCCCTGCGGAACCAGCAGCGTCGTGAGCACGATCCCCGCGGTGATGTCCTTGGCCAGCCACTCGCGCCGGTAGGACGAGATCGCCCGCAGCCCGGGTACCCAGCCCAGCATGGACACCACACCCCGACCATGATCAGAAACCGCAACTGCAATCTTCCGTCCGGACACGTCCAGGGCATCACCTACACGGGATGAAGGCAAGTACAGCAACCAACCCGGCCGTACACCGGGCCAACCAGATACTCACTCGAAAAGGCAAGCGCACAGAGAGATCTTGCCCTGAGCTTGTGCCGCACTCCATGCGGCAGATGAGTACGATTACGTCGACGGCTGGACATGCCGACAGGTCCTGCGATCAGGCAATCCCGTATATGAGGGTTAGCGGATCCTTTGCCCGCAGCACCCATCAACCTGGGAAGCTGCCGCGACCGATCCCGCTTGAGCCAGGAAGGTCCTGGCGCTCACAGCGGTGGCCTGGGGGACAGGATCAGCAAAACC
>JASHYW010000609.1 GCA_030042885.1 Streptosporangiaceae bacterium
GGATCCAGCTGCCGTGGAAGCCGAGGGGGATCCGGGCGGGCAGGTGGACGCGGGCGACGGGTTCGGCGGTGAAGTCTTGGGCGGCGAGAAGGACCAGGTCGGCCGCGCCGCGGTCGGGGTTGTGGATGTAGGCCATGACATAGCCGTCGTCCTCGGCGGCGCCGGGTGTGGCAGGCACGAAGACCGCCTCGCCCGCAGTGGCGTCTTTACCGAATTCGTGCGCCTGGACGGTGCCCGCGATGAGGTCGTGCTTGAGCAGGGCGTTGCTGAACGCCTCGTCGGCGAAGTCTCCGCTTGCCGAGACCGTGGCATGGCCGACCGCGCCGACGACGGCGCTGTAGCCGTAGCGGTGCGTCTGGCCGGTTACCCGTTCGTCAATGCGGGGAAATTCCTGGGGCCGGTCGTCCAGGCACTGCTGGGTGACCTTCCCGGCGGCCGGGTAAATGATCCACCGGTCCAGGGTCAGTGGCCCGGGTCCGGTCAGCGGGGAGACATCGTAGGCGCCCGCGTACCGGACCAGGTCGACCACGACCCGGCCGCTGTCGTCGTAAGCGTTGAGGGTATGGAAGACCCAGCACGGGTCCACCTCGAACCAGCGGATGCCGGCTGCGGTGCCGCCGCGGGGCAACAGGCCAACCCGGGCCTGGTGCGCCGGATTCCAGGTATAGGGCAGCTTCAGCCTGGCCGATACCGCGTCCAGGCTGAAGGTGACCGGCAGGTCGAGCAAGACCACGTAGCCGGGGGTGAGCGCGAAGTCGTGCATCATCGGGCCGTCGGCGACCGGGATATCGGTGGTGTGGCTGACGGTGCCGTCGGCGCCGATGATCACGTGCTGAACGTGATCCCAGGCCCAGAAGTAGGCGACGGCGTGCAGTTCGCCGGTGCGGTGATCGACTTTGGTGTGGGCGGCGAAGCCGCCTGGCAGCGTGCTGGCAAAGTCGCACGGGCCGACGGTGTCCAGCTCACCGGACAGCTCATAGGGCAGCGGGCCCGCCTCCACCGTGGCCAGGTAGCGGCCGGCGTGGGCAATGATGTGGGTGTTGGCGGCGAAGTCCACGTTGTTGTGGACCGGCCCTGCGGGCCATTTCTCGTCCATCGCCTCGGCCAGCAGCCGGGAGCGGACCCAGCGGTTGCGGTACCACTCGGCCTTCCCGTCCCGCAGCCGCACCCCGTGAACCATGCCCGGGCCAAGGAACCAGTGGCCTTCGCAGAACCGGTAACCGGGGTCGTCCAGGCCCAGTGTGTTCGGGCCATTGCGGAGGTAGCGGCCGTTCAGCCCGGCTGGCAGGGTGCCGGTTACCGGCAGGTCGAACGCAGTGATCTCCTCCTCAACCGGGGCGAACGAGCCCTGGAGGAAGCGATTCAGGTCAGGCATTGCGGGCTCCCTGGATCTGTCCAGCTGCGATCATGACCCAGAAGGCAGGCCCGCCGGATCTGTCAAATGACCATGTTTCGTCTCCGGCTGCGGTCAGCAGGAGCCCGTTTCAGGCAGCGATCTCGTGCCCGGCCATTACCCGCGATGGCGCAGGTGGTCGGGCTGGGTACGCCATCCGGGCGGCAGTTCTGCGGTAAGCGCGGCGTGGACGAACCGGGCGACAGCCGTGGTGTGTGCGCGGTTGGGATTCCACTGCAAGGTAAACGGCACAAGTTGTCCTGAAGCGACCGGGCGGACAACTGTCTTGGTGTGGGCTCCGGCCAGGGACGGAATGAGCAGGATCCAGTCGACGTCGGGCTGGTCGGCCCAGCGGGTGGCGGCCAGGTCGGTGTCGACGAGGTCGGTTGTGGGCGGGCTGATGCCTGACTGGTCCAGGGCTTGCTGCTGGCTCAGCGCCCACGCCGGGAAAAGCTCCACTGGCGTGACGCCGAGAACGTCATAAGCCAGGTCTTTCAGGGCGATCGTGTCCTGACCAGCCAGGCGGTGATCGGGACGCAGGCCTACCAGGAGCGGCTCCGCACAGAAGACCTCGCTGGCTATCCCGTCGGGAGTGGGAATCAGGCCACAGGTTATGGTCACGTCGACGCGGCCGCCGATCAGCGCGTCGGCCAGAGCCGGAAGCCACATCCGCTGCAATTCGACGGTCACCTGCGGTGCTTGCGCCGTAAAACGGCTGATCAAGTGGGGGGCAAGGACCGGGGCGGCCGGGGGGGTGACGCCGAGTCGTACCGTGCCGGCGTCTCCGCCAGCTACGCGGCGGACCGCAGCATCTGCCGCGGCGACCTCCTCGAGGATCACTTTCGACCGCGCGAGGAGCTCAGCGCCAGCGCTGGTCATCGCGACACGGCGGGTGGTGCGGGTAAACAGCGGCGTGCCCAGCTCGCGTTCCAGGCGGCGGATCTGCTCGCTCAGCGTGGGCGCGCCCATATGCAGCCGTTCGGCGGCCCGGCCGAAATGAAGTTCGGTAGCCACCGCCACGAACGCCTCAAGCTGCCGCAGTTCCACAAGCTGACAGTACGCCTAAAGACCGGAACCGCCCAGGAAGGAGTTTCTGCCGGTCACGCGCTATTGTTCGCCAGCGCCGAAGAAAGCGTTAGCGAGTTGCCGCTTGATCCGCGCTCGGCGCCGTGTCATGGTCCTGGACCAGGCGCCGGACGCCTCGATCGATAGCGGCAAGGCTCAAGCCTTGTCCGCGGCGGACGGATCGGCCAGACCGGTTGCCTCGCCGTCGGCGGTGAGATGGTGCCCGTCACCAATCCATGACCAGCGCATGAGCCGCGGAAGCTTTCGGATTCTTCAACCGAGCCGAACAATGCCTTAGCGAGTTGCTTATTTTTCGCGCCCGGCCAAGGCGCCAGCATGGTGGCATGGAACGGCGGAGCAGGACCGCCCGCGGAGGGGTGGCCTTCATGCCATGCCGGGCCACGACGCTGATCGGGCGTGACAGGGAGCTCGAGGTTCTTGCAAGGTTTTTCGAGCAGGCGGCCGCGGAAGGCGGGGCGTTCCTGCTCGTGGGTGAGCCGGGCGCCGGGAAGACGGCCCTGCTGGACGCGGCGGCCTATGCGGCCGAGGAGGCTGGCACCGGGGTGCTGCGCGCCGCTGGGGTGGAGTTCGAGGCCGATCTGACCTATTCCGGGCTGCACCAGGTGCTGCTTCCGCTGTTCGGTCAGTTCGAGCGGCTGTGCGCCGCGCACCGGGACGCACTGAACGTCGCCCTTGGCTACGGGGAGGGGCCGCCGCCCGATCGGCTGCTCGTGTCCACCGCGACCCTCACGGTGCTGCGCCAGGCGGCCGCGGCTAGGCCAGTGCTGATGATCGTCGATGATCTGCCGTGGCTGGACCGGGCCAGCGCCGGAGTGCTCGGGTTCGTGGCCCGTCGCCTGGCCGGCAGCCGGGTCGGCTTCCTGGCCGCGTTGCGGCCGGGCGAGGAGAGCTTCTTCGAACGGGCCGGGGTGCCGCGGTACGAGCTTGGCCGACTGGACGAGCAGACGGCGAACACCCTGGTGGGGTGCTGCTTCCCCGATCTCGCGCCGCGGGTCCGCCAGCGGGTGGTGACGGAGGCCCAGGGGAATCCGCTGGCCCTGCTGGAGCTCCCGACGGCGCTCAGCAGCGCGCAGCGCGCTGCGGCCAAGGCGCTGCCGACGGTCCTGCCGCTCAGCCGCCGCCTGCAGACGGTGTTTGCCTCCAGGGTCTCGGATCTTCCCGGACGAACCAGACGGCTGCTCCTGCTCGCGGCGCTGAACCGCCCGGGAGACCTGCGCGTTCTGGAGGCAGCGGCCGGACCGCAGGCGATCGATTCCCTCGCGCCCGCCGAGCAGGCCGGGCTGGTGCACGTCGACGATCGCACCGGCCAGCTGGTGTTCCGCCACCCGCTGACCCGGGCCGCGATCGTGGAGCTGTCCACCAGCGGCGACCGGCGCCGGGCCCACCGGGCGCTGGCCGATCATCTTGCCGGGCAGCCCGAACTGCAGGCATGGCACCTGGCCGCCGCGGTGGCCGGGCCTGATGAGGAGGCAGCGGGCCTGCTGGAGCAGGTCGGGTACCAGCTCATGCGGCGCGGCGACGCCACCGGTGCGGTAACCGCGCTGCTGCGCGCGGCCGATCTCAGCCCCGATGGCCCTAACCGGAGCCGACGGCTCACCGCGGCCGCCTACGTGGGGGCGACCGTGACCTTGGAGGTCAGCGGCGTCCCGCGGCTGCTTGGTGCCGCCCGCAGCGCCGATCCGCAGCCCGCAGGTTCGCTGCCTGCCGCGGTGACGGCCGCCCACCTGCTGGTGAACGCCGACGGCGATATCGATACCGCGCACCGGCTGCTGGCCGGCGCGATCGACGCCGAGGCCGAGCCGCGCCACGCCAGCGACGAGACCGTCATCCTCCAGGCCCTGCAGGCGCTCATGGCCGTGTGCTATAACGGCGGGCGCGCCGAGTTGTGGACAGCATTCGAGGCGGCGATCGGCCGGCTCGAGCCGCACATCCCGGCGGACCTGCTGCTGCTCAGCCGGACCATCGCCGATCCAGCCCGGATCGCCGCGCCGGTGCTCGCTGAGCTGGATATCGCCGTCAGCAGCCTGCCCGGAGAGCCGGATCACTGGAGCATCCTGACCATCAGCGCCGCGGCCATCTTCCCCGACCGGCTGGCCGGCTGCCGGGAAGCCTTGCTGCGTGTGGTGCGCGAGGGACTGGCTGGAGGCGCCGTCACGCCGCCGATCAGCGCGCTGACCAATCTGTCCCTCGATGACCTGATGGCCGGCCGCTGGGATCAAGCTCAACAGCTGGCCGAGGAGGGACTCGAGCTCGCCAACGCCAATAACTACCGGCTGCTGACCTGGCTGTTTCTTCACCGGAAGGCGTTCCTCGCCGCCGCGCGCGGTGACCTGGACACCGCACAGGCGCTGGCGGATGAGATCATCCAGTGGGCCGCACCGAGAGGAGCCGGCCTGGCGGAGGCGCACGCCCGGCATGTGCGTGTACTTGCCGCCCTGGCGCAGGGCGATTTCGAGAACGCCTACCAGCACGCCGCCGCGATCAGCCCGCCGGGCGTCCTTGCCTCCCATGTCCCGCTCGCCCTGTGGGTAGCCATGGACCTGGTCGAAGCCGCCGTCCGGACCGGCCGGCATGCGGAGGCAGCCGCCCACGTGACCGCCATCCGCGACGCCGGCATCGCCGCCCTGTCCCCTCGCCTCGCGCTGGCGGCTACGGCATCGGAGGCGATCGGCGCCCCCGATGACATCGCCCCCGGGCTGTTCGGAAGGGCGCTCGCCGTCCCCGGCGCCGACCGGTTCCCGTTCGACCTGGGCCGGGTACGGCTTTGCTATGGCGAGCGGCTGCGCCGGGCCCGGGCCACGACCGAGGCGCGTGCCCAGCTCACTGCCGCGCTGGAGATCTTTGAAGGCCTGGACGCCAAGCCGTGGGCCGCACGGGCCGCCAGCGAGTTGCGGGCAACCGGGCGCGCCCTCCGGCGAGACGGCGATTCGCTCACACCACAGGAACTGGAGATCGCCGAGCTCGCCGCCGCCGGCCTGAGCAACAAGGAGATCGGGCAGCGGCTTTTCCTGTCACACCGCACCGTCGGAGCGCACCTGTACCAGATCTTCCCCAAACTCGGCATCACGTCCAGGGCCGCGCTGCGTGACGCGCTCGATTCGCTCCCCTCGGAGCGGCGCGACGAGGATCACAGCTAGTTGGTATCCACCAGGAGCCGGTCCTAAGCGCTCCCAGCTGAGCGCGGTCACCCATAGACCGTGGATCAAGACGATCGTGTCGGTCCCGGCCGAGTCGAAGCTGCCGGCAGTCACGACGGTGCTCTCCCCTCAGCCGGGATCATTGCGCTGTGGCGCTGCAAGCTCGATATACATCCCTGCGAAGCTAGCCCGGCCGACGGCGGTTCCGCGTCGGTCAATTGACCATCGTGACCACCGGTGATGCCCTGTCATCACTCCCAGGCCAGGCGTGCGGTGAGGCAACGCGCAGATCTCCCTTGGCCGGCCGCCGCTGAAAGCCAGCCTGGTCATCCTCGTCACCCGCGAGTGTGCAGGATGTTCAGGTGCGAGTCCTTGCCGGTGACCGGCTGGCGGAAAGGATGTTCATGCGCGAGATCGCATACGGGGTCCGGGGATTTCTCACAGTGCGCAAGGATGCCTTGCGCGTGCCCTTGAGCGGGTCGTTGACACTCCACGCGGATAGGGACTCAGGTCTGTTCACTGGGGACCTCGTGCTCCACCAGGCCACCATCAGCCGGACGGTCCTTGGTGCCAGGCTCTTCAGCGCTGCCGTCCAGATCAAGGCCGAGTCCCCCGTCATCGGCAAAGTCGACCAGGAAGGCCGGATGTTTGCCACGGTCACAGTCGACGCGGTCATAGCCGCCGTCCACGCTGCCGGGCTGACGTTGATTAGCGGCGGCTCATGCCACACCGCCACTCACGCTGTTGTACCACTGCGCTCCAAGCCCGGATTCAACCTCGAGCGAGGCGGCCGCCTGGCCGGCAGATACCAGCGGCCGCCGTTTACCGGGTGTGGGTGGATCACTCCCCTGGTCAACCTGCTGGTGGCTGGCCCGGGGAACGCCGTGGTCATCGATCTGATCCCGCTCACACCCTGAGGGAGATCGCACACGGCTGACCTCGGTGCCGGGCCGACGGGGGAGGCGGGAGGGCCGGAGGGGGCGCCGACGTTCTCATGTACCGCCGTGTGGTTCACGAGCTGGCGGAGTCTGGCTGCGATCCCCGCCGCAGGGTGTCCCGCAATGCCTCGAGCGCGGTGAAACGAGGGACCCAGCCCAGTTCCTGTTTGGCGCGGGTCGTGTCCATGATGGCCGGATGGCTGGCCGCCTCCACCCACTGCGCGACGGGCGGCAGGAAAGGCAGCGCCGCAACGGCCCGGGCCACGTACTGGGTAGGACCGGCGGGAATGGGCAGCGCGAGCAGGCCGAATTCACGGGCAATGTCTGCGGCGGTGACGATCCCGTCGCCGGCGATGTTGTAGGCACCGGGAGGCCCGGCGGCAACGACGCACTGCAGCAGGGCTTGGCCAAGGTCCTGTTCGTGTACCAGTTGCACTGGGAGCGTGGGCACCAGCATCGGTACCGGCACCGGGAGCCGACCAGCCCGGCTGGTCACGGCGCGGGCCAGCGGTGCCAGCGGCCCGGGCAGGAGGTCCTTGGCGCCCACGGCGTGCG
>JASHYW010000610.1 GCA_030042885.1 Streptosporangiaceae bacterium
CGCCGCGATCACCGCGATCCTGGCGTTCTTCACCGGGTTCTTGATCAGCGACGGGTACGGCGCCTACCAGGACCTGCTGCCGCAGCTGGCCGGAGTGCAGCAGTGCTGCCAGCACGTCATCCGCCGCGCCCGCGCGGTCACCAAGCTGGGCCCGGGCAGCCTGCGGTCCTGGGCCAGCGACGTCATCGACATCCTCCGCGAGGCGCACCAGGCCGTCCAGGACGCCCGCGCCAGGGGCGACCCGGCACCGGACGCCGAGCTGCTGGCCAAGCTGCGCCAGCGCTACGACGAGGCCGTCGCCTTCGGGATCACCCACAACCGGCACCGGGACTGGCACGACGGCAACCACCCCGGATACGCCCTCGGCTGCTGGCTGCGCGACTACAAGGAGCAGGTCTGGCTATTCACTACGCAGGCCAGCGTCGAATGGACGAACGATCTGGCTTCATATTGCACCTCTTGTGGCGGCTGGGGAGTATGAGGGCTGGCTGGGCGTTCCGGCGGCTGCCGGGCTGGTGGTTCCAGTGTTGCCGGGGGGTCTGACATTTTGCCTTGGTTTGCGGGGGCGCCCGGATTTGCGGTGGGGGTTACGGCGGCCTGAGCGGTAGTCGTCGCCGAGGCGCTTGCGGGCGTTCTGGGTGTCGGTGCCGGACGGGCGGGCCTGGCCGGGGTGGTAGCGGAAGACGCCGCGGTCGTCGGCTTGCTCGCCGGTGATCAGGCCGAGCCGGTGCCAGCGTTTGATGCTGCTGGGATGGGCGTCAAGGCCGGCGGCGATCTGGCTGAGGGTGAGCAGCCCGCGGTCTTGCAGGCGCTGGTCGTGGCTGGGCATGTGGTGGCAGGCGGCCAGCTTGGCGACGCGGTCGCCGTCCCAGGGGTGTCCGTCGCTGCTGGTGTGGCCTGCGGCGTTGAGCTCGCCGGCGATCTGGGCGTAGGTGTGGCTGCCGAGCAGCTGGCCGATCAGCCCAGTGATCTGGCTGGGGGTTTTCCGGCGCTGCCAGGCGGTCTGCGGGAGAGGCAGGCGGAGGACGTGGTGACGGCCGCCGGGGAAGCGGACGGCGGCAGTCATGGAGTCATCATTGCGGGTTAGCGTGACGTCGGTGATCAGCAGGCGGATCAGTCGCTTGCGTTCGCGCACCGGGGTTGCTGGGTCGTTCCACAGGGCGGGCAGGTCGGTGGCGAGCGCGCGGATTTTGTCGCGCTGCTGCTGGCCGGGGCTGGTGGCGGCGGCGGTGGCCTTGCGGTAGTCCTCGCGGGCGGCGGCGAGGGCGCGCAGGGCGGTGTTCCAGTCGGCTTCCAGCGCGTCGGCGACGAGCCGGTTGGCGGCGTCGACGGCGAGGTAGCGGTGCCGGGCGGCATCGGCGGCCTGCTCGGCGCGCTGAACCTGGGCTTGGCGGAGCTGGTCGGCGCGTTCGGCCTGGGCGGCCAGCTCGTCGCTGACGGCGAGGGAGACCTCGATGGCCGCGGGGGTGAGGGCGGCGAGGATGAGGTCGCTGACGGCGGCGTCGATGATGTCCCCGGCCAGGTGCTGGCAGATCGGCCGGGCGGTGCGGATGCCGTCGTTCTGGCAGACGTAGCTGGGGATCTGGGTGCCGTGCCGGGTGTGGTAGCGGATGGTCATCCGCCGCCCGCACCGGCCGCAGACGACCAGGCCCTGCAGCAGGGCGGTGCCTTCGCGGGGCGGGCCGGCGGCGCGGTCGTCGCCGCGGGCGGCGGCGTTGGCGGCCAGGACGGCGAGGTTGGCCTCGTACTGGGCCCAGGTGAGGTACCCGGGGTGGTGGTCTTTGATCAGGACCGTCCACTCCTGGACGGGCCTGGCGGTGGTGTGGTGGTGTCCGTCCAGGCCGGTGGCGTGGGCCGCCCGCCCGTAGGCGTAGGCGCCGGCGTAGGCGGGGTTGTGCAGGATGGTGAGGACCCGGTCGTGGGTGAGCGGCTGGAAGAACAGCTCGCCGCGGCGGGGCCCGCGGTGGTGCCGGGCGGGGAAGGTCAGCTGCTGTTCGCGGAATGCCTTGACGACGCTGAACGCCGATCCGGTGGCGGTGAAGGTGCCGAACAGCAGCCGCACGGCGTCGCGCACGCCCGCGTCGGGGTCCAGCGTCACCTGGCCCTGGCGGTCGCGGACCAGGCCGACCGGGAGGGCGAGCGCGAGCTCGCCGCGGCGGGCCTTGGCCAGGATCCCGCCGCGCATCCTGGAGCGCAGGAAATGGAGTTCGAATTCAGGGATCTGGCCTTTCATTCCCAGCAGGACGCGGTCGTTGAAGATGGCCGGGTCATACAGGCCGTCCTCGTCGCAGATGAGCGTGTCGGTGTGGGCGCAGATCTTGACGAGCTGCTGCCAGTCGGCGGAGTCGCGGGCCAGCCGGGAGCATTCCAGGCCGAGCACGATGCCGGCCCGGCCTAGGGAGACCTCGGCGACCAGCTGCTGGAACCCGGCCCGGTCGGCCGCCGAGGCGCCGGAGCGGCCCTGGTCGATGTCGATGACGTGGATCTTGTCCTCGGGCCAGCCGAGCGCAACCGCGCGGCCTTTCAGGTCGTATTGCCGCCCGGTCGACTCGGTGTTGTTGATGACCTGGTAGAGGGTGGACTGGCGAATGTAGAGATAGGCGTCGCGGCGCAGCCGCGCGGGAGTCACCTTGGTGGCGTCGTCGCTCATGGTCGGGCCTTCCTGCCGGGGGGCGGGCGAGTGGCTGTCAGCGGGCATGGTGGAGCGCCATCTGCGCGAGCACCGCGACGATCTCCGCGGTGAGCGGCAGCGACGTGCAGGCCGGCGGGCGGGCATCACCTCCGTTCGTGCTGGTACCGGGCAGGACAGGGTCGGGGGCGGACAGGGACGGGCCGGCCTGCGGCATCGCTGCTTCCTGGAGGTCGCCGGGCCAGGGGCCGGCGGGCTCCTGGGCCAGCCAGGACGCCATTCCCCGGGCGGCCAGCACGGGCAGCTGGTACCGCCAGCCGCCGCCGGCGCCGGCCAGCGCGATCGCGCGCAGGGCCTCATAGCGTCTGGCCGCCGGATCTGCGCCTGGCCAGGACAGCGGTCCCGGCTGGTCCGCCGCGCTGCCGCTGTCAGCCGTGCTGGCCGCTTTTGGGCGCCGCCGGCCCGGCGGTCCCGGCCCCGCGGTCGGCGGACCGCCGTTCCAGCGCCCGGCGCACCGAGCGGGGATGCACCTGGATGCCGAACCGCTGCGCGGCCTGCGCGGCCAGCTCGCCGGAGCTCAGCCGGGGATCTTGCTCCAGCAGGGCCTGCAGATGGTCCAGCACCGGCCCGGTCAGCTTGTGCCCGCCCTTGGGCCCGGGCTTGGCCGGGATCAGCGCGGCCAGCCCGCCGGCCGCCAGCGCCGCCCGGGCGTTGTAGACGCTCTGGCGCGCGAACCCGAACGCGCTGGCCGCCGCGGACACCGGCACGCCGTCCACCTCGACCTGCCGCACCATCTCGTACTTCACCTGCAGCAGGTCGGCGGAATCGAAGAACCCGCCGGCCGTGAACGCCGGATCGGTCACCTTCTGCGGATCGCTGTTCAGCGTCCGCGACGCCGCCAGCGCGGCGTCCTTGCCGTCGTCCCGCCTGGCCATGCCGCCTCCCGCAGCCGGATCTTGTCCATGTAATTACATCATGCACATCCGGCAGGCGGAACAGAATCCAGTGGAACGAAGCCAGAATTCCCAGCAGAATCGCGTCAGCCAGCCAGAGAAGGCCGTAGATCTGCCGGGCGGCCAGCCGCCAGACGGACGTAATCCGCTGGGCAATCATGACGTAATCCCGTGGACAGCCTCCCGGCACGCGCTGACCAGCTCAGCCAGCTCGGCCAGGTCCCCGGCGCGAAATGCCGCCCGGCCCGCCGCGACCACCACGAACGGATCGGGCGCCACCAGATCGGTCCACGCCGCCGGCACGCTCACCAGCTCCCCGGCGGAATCAAGGAAATAGACCAGATCCGACTGCCACGTCTGCAGCCGCTTGACGAATTCAAACGACTGCCCGGACAACGGATGGAACCGGTGCGTCACCCGCACCCGGCCCGCTGGCGCCTGATCACCCGGACCACGTGCAGTCGACGGTCCGCTTGAAAGTGCTGTACGAGCGCGTCGCGGGGATCGACGTGCACAAGGAGATGATCAAGGTCGCGATCCGGTCCCCGGGTGATAAGCCGTGGACCCGCAAGACCGAGGTCTTGGAGTTCCGGACGTTTTACGGGGTGCTCCAGGAGACGGCCCGCGAGCTGCGTAAGCGGGGCGTGACGCACGTGGTGATGGAGGCCAGCGGGGTCTACACCGAGCCGGTGTATTACGCCTTGTGCGAGCAGGACTTCACCGAGGTCGCGGTGATCAACCCGGCGCACGCCAAGGCGCTGCGCGGCCACAAGACCGACGCCAGGGACTGCGCGCGGCTCGCGGAATTGTTCGAGTGCGGGCTGCTGCACGGCTCCTACATCCCGGCGCCGGAGCTGAAGGAGGTGCGGGACCTGACCCGGTACAGGATGAAAACGGTCCAGGCCCGCACCTCGGAGATCCAGCGGCTGGGCAAGGCGCTGGAATCGGCCGGCATCAAGCTCGGCTCGGTGGCCAGCAGCATAACCGGCACGGCGTCCACCGCGATGATCCAGGCGCTGATCGACGGGGAACGCCGCGGCGCCGTGCTGGCGGACCTGGCGATCGGCCGGATGCGCACCGCGGGGAAGCTGGCCGACCTGTCGATGGCGCTGACCGGCCGGTTCACCGAGCACCACGCGCTGCTGTGCCGCCTGCACCAGGACCGCATCGCCGGCTTTGACGCCGCGGTCGCCGGGCTGGATGAGCGGATCGCGGGCAAGGTGACACGCTGGCAGCGCGCGGCCCGCCTGCTCACGTCCGTCCCCGGCTTCGGCGACGTGGTGGCGCAGGCCTGGCTGGGCGAGATCGGCCCGGCCCCGCACCGGCACTTCGCCACCAGCGAGAAGCTGGCCTGCTGGGTCACGCTGTGCCCGGGAAACAACATCAGCGCCCGCAAGCGCAAGCACGGCCGGACCGGGGACGCCGGGACCCACATCAAGCCGATGCTGGTGCAGGCCGCCTGGGCCGCGATCCGGGTGCGCGGGCGACTGCAGGCCCGGTACAACCGGCCGGTGCGCCGGTTCGGCGGCGAGAAGAACCCCGGCGCGAAGAAGAAGGCCATCACCGCGATCGCGCACACCCTGCTCA
>JASHYW010000611.1 GCA_030042885.1 Streptosporangiaceae bacterium
GTACTCCTCCTGCATCTGGCGCGGCCCGATCACCTGCCGGTGCAGCACCGAGTCGGTGAACCCGGGCGCGACCGCCTCCACCCGGGCCAGGACCCGGTCGGCGTACGCGGCCAGGGCGGCCTCGTCGGGCGAGTCGGCGTAGGTGTGCGGCACCCACTGCGTGAACAGCGACATGACGTGCTTCCCGGCCGGCGCCAGCGAGTCGTCGAACACGCTCGGGATGCAGATGTCGGCGAACGGGAGGTCGGCGGGCGTCCCTGAGACGGCCTGCTGGAACGCGGTCTCGATGTCGTCGAGCGATTCGGCGAGCACGATCGTGCCGCCGTAGACCGACGGGTCGGGCTTGGGATGGCTGGCGAAGACCGGCAGCCGGTCCAGCGCCAGGTTGATCTTCACCGTGCCGCTGCGGCTGTGCCAGCGGCGGATGTCGGCCACGAACCCGTCGGGCAGCTCGGACGGGTCCAGCAGGCGCAGGAACGAGATCTGCGGGTGCGCGGTGGTGACGATCACCGGCGCGTCGATGGCCTCCCCGCCGGCCAGCGTCACCCCGGCGACCCGGCCGTCGCGGACCCGGATGCGGGCCACTTCGGCGCCGGTCCTGACCTGGGCCCCGTACATCCGCGCCGCCCGCGCCAGCGCCCCGGTCACCGCTCCCATCCCGCCGCGAGGGAACCCCCACGCGCCGGCCTGCCCATCGGCCTCGCCGATGTGATGGTGCAGCATCACGTACGCGGTCCCGGCCGAACGCGGCCCGGCCCAGGTCCCGATCACCCCTGAGACCGACAGCAGGCCCCGCATCGCGTCGCTTTCGAAATATCCCTCGACCAGGTCCGCAATGCTCTCGGTGAGCAGCCGGGTCACATCCACCGCCGCGCGCTCGTCGACCGCCCGCAGCTGGGTCAGCAGCCGCGCCTGCCGCAGCAGGTCCTGCGGGCGCCGGGACCCGAGCCGCGGCGGGATCTGGTGCAGCAGCGGCCCGAGCACCCGTCCAAGGCCCGCCAGGTGCTCCTGGTAACCGGCATACGCCTCGACGTCCCGCGCCGAGAACTTGACGATCTCGGCGCGCCGCTGGATCGGGTTGTCCGGCAGCCGCAGGTACCGCCCGTCCCGCCGCGGCGCGAAGTAGGGTCCCTGCGGGTACACGCGGTAGCCGTGCTGCTCGAGCCGCAGGTCCCGCACCAGGTCCGGCGGCAGCAAGGAGACTACGTAGGACAGTGACGTGACCGTGTAGTCCGGCCCGAACGGGTGCTCGCTGACCGCCGCGCCGCCGATCACGTCGCGCCGCTCGCACACCACCGTCTGCAGTCCGGCGCGGGCCAGGTACGCCGCTGCGACCAGTCCGTTGTGCCCGCCGCCGACCACCACGGCATCCGCGCGTCCCGTCACCGCCAGCCCTTCCTTCCGCAGACCGTCTCCCGCTGACGGTACGGGATCCCGCCGAGCCGCCCCGCCGCGGAGGGTGCTTACATGGAGCGTTATGCAAAACCGCCTCGCGAGTGCGGGCCTTTGGGGCCTGGGCGAGCGATGGGTGCAGGTGAGCGGTCAGCAGAGCAGGGGGAAGGGGAGGTGGGTGGGGGGTTCTTCGCATAACGCGAACTTTGCATAAAACACGTGCTTCGCACGCCCAATCCGCCCGACCACGAACGGAGCGCACCCGGTGGACAAGACCGTCATCGCCGTCGCCCAGCTGGCCATCGCCATCGGCGAGCCGGACGCCAACCGCAAGGCCGCCGCTGCGGCGGTGGCCGAGGCGGCCGCGGCGGGCGCGCGCCTCGTGGTGCTGCCCGAGCTGTGCGATTCCGGCTACGTGTTCGGCGACGATGCCGGCCGGGCGTCCGCCGAGGCCGGTGCCCTCGCCTCCGCCGCGGACGACAGCGCCACCCTGCGCCAGTGGCGCGCCCTGGCCGCCGAGCACCAGCTGGTGATCGTCGGCGGCTTCTGCGAGCGCGGCGCAGGCGACCGCCTCTTCAACAGCGCGGCGGTGGTGGATGCGTCCGGGACCAGGGCGGTCTACCGCAAGGCCCACCTGTGGGACAAGGAGAAGCTGGTCTTCACCCCAGGCGACGCGCCGCCCCCCGTGGTGGACCTGGGGTTCGGCCGGGTCGGCGTGATGATCTGCTACGACCTGGAATTCCCCGAATGGGTCCGGCTGCCCGCGCTGGCCGGCGCCGACCTCGTCGCCGCCCCGGTGAACTGGCCCGCCGCGGCCTACCCGGCGGGGGAGCGGCCCGCCGAAGTGATCAAGGCGCAGGCCGCCGCGGCCACCAACGGGGTCTTCGTCGCGGTGGCCGACCGCTGCCAGGACGAGCGCGGCGTGTCATGGATCAGCGGCTCGCTGATCGCCGGCCCCGACGGCTACCCGCTGGCCGGGCCCGTACTCGAGGACCGACGTGCCGTGCTGACCGCGACATGCGACCTGCCGCGGGCGCGCAACAAGGGCCTGGCCGGCGACAACGACCTGCTGGCCGACCGTCGCCCCGCGCTGTACAGGCCGGCGCCGGAGCGCGCCGCGACAGCGCCCGACGAACGAGTACAGGCGGCGAACGCGCACTGGGCGGCGCGCTTCATCGCGAACGGCACCAGCTACTCCGACTTCACAGAAACTGTGGCCCGCATCAAGGTCTGGGACGAGTGGTGCCGCGAGTGGGGCCGCACCGCCCGGCATTACGAGCAGCTCGCCGAGACCGCCGGGGAAGCCGGGCGAGCGGTCACTGCCGGAGAGGCCTGGCGGCGTGCCGCGCTGTGCTGGCACTGGGGCAAGTTCGTCTTCGTCGATCACCCAGACCAGCAGCAGGCGGCGCACGAGCGCACCGTGGCCTGCTTCCGGCGCGGTGCCGCCACGCTGAGCCCGCCCGCCGAGCCGGTGCGCGTTCCTTACGGCGGCACCATGCTGGCGGCGTACCTGAGGGTGCCCGGCCCGGGCGGCCGGTACCCCGTGGTGATCATGATGCCCGGGCTGGACTCGGTGAAGGAGGAGCTGCAGGCGACCGCCGAGTACATGCTGAGCCGCGGCCTCGCGATCATCGCGGTCGACGGGCCCGGCCAGGGGGAGACCGAGTACGAGCTGCCGATCGAGCCCGCCTACGAGCGGGTGGCCACGGCGGTCGCCGACTACCTGGAAGGGCGCGACGACGTCGACCCGGACCGGATCGGCGCGTTCGGTGTCAGCCTGGGCGGCTACTACGCGGCCCGGTCCGCGGCCTTCGAGCCGCGGGTGCGGGCCGCGGTAGCGCTGGCCGGGCCGTACTGCTGGGCCCTGGACTGGGACAATTTGCCGCCGCAGACCCGGGCCACGTTCCAGCGCCGCTCGGGCGCGGCTACCGAGGCCGAGGCGCGCGAGCGGATGACGGCGCTGACCCTGGAGCACGCCGCCGCCCGCATCACCTGCCCGCTGCTGGTCGCGGCCGGCGGCCGGGACCGCCTGGTCCCTCCCGACCAGGCCGAACGCCTGGCCCGGGAGGCACCCGGCGCGGAGCTGATGCTGGATCCCGACGGAACCCACGGCCTGACCAACCACGCCTTCGAGTCCAGGTCAAAGATGGCGGACTGGCTCGCGGCCCATCTCTAAGGCGGCCGGCCGGCATCCTGCCAGCAGGGCCCTAGCTGGCGCTGCTCTCGCGCCGGATCCCGAAGAACGGGGAGCGCAGCCCGAACCGCGCCACGAACATCAGGATCAGGCCCACCACCACGATCCCGAGCAGCGGCCAGTTCTGCGTCGCGGGTGCCTTCATCATGGATTTCACGATGATCCAGCCCAGGAAGCCCGCGGCGGCCAGGGGAAGCACGCCAAGCGACAGCAGATCCCAGGGCCGGGCCATGATGCGACGCCGGTAGTAGACCATGGTGGCCAGCGCGGTGAGGATGTAGAAGGCGGAGTACAGCAGCCCGGTCGCGTCGACGATGTCGGTGAACGCGTTCTGGACCGAGGTGGCCAGCAGGTAGATCCACGTGATCGCGATGACGAAGACTCCCACCACCACGGTAGCTGCCACCGGCGTCTTGTACCGGCGGGACACGGTGCCGAGGAGGCCCGGCAGCACCCGCTTGACCGCCATCCCGTAGACGATCCTGGCCGTGATCACGATGCCGGCCCCCGTGCTGGCGATCGCGGACAGCGCGATGGACAGGGCCATCACCTTGCCCCAGCCGCTGCCCCCCATGGCCTGGGCCACGTAGACGAGCGCGGACGCCGCGTTATCCTGCAGCTTCGCCGGGGACACCACGCCCTGCAGGCCCACCGTGGCCAGCGTGTAGATCACTGCCAGCAGCACGACCGCGATCATGACGGCCTTGCCGGGATTGATGCGCCGGCGGGTCGTCTCCTCGTTGACGTAGATCGATCCGTCCCAGCCAGTGAACATGTACACCGCGATGAGGAACCCGGCCGCCGGGCTGCCCAGCCCGCCGACCCCGGCCAGGCTGAGCCAGCCGCTGGTCGGGTGGTAGGTGCCTGGGTGGTGGCCGAGCACGAAGGCCAGCCCGGCGATGCCGAACCCGATCAGGATCAGGTACTCGATCAGCGCCATGCCGAGCTGGGTCCGCGCCGTGATCTTGATGCCGATGATCGCGATGACCAGCATGATCAGGCTGA
Source organism: Streptosporangiaceae bacterium (assembly GCA_030042885.1). The sequence goes on from JASHYW010000611.1 coordinate 4,592, forward strand.
GGGCCGTGTCGATGCCGATGTTCGCCCAGGTGTTCGACGAACTGGAGCCGAAGGCGGCCAGCGCGGTCGGCGCGAGCACCTCGACTCCGCTGATCGTGCCAAGGATGTAGGCCGCCACCATCAGCCAGCCGGTCTCGAAGCCCAGGTACGGGTCGATGGCCCGGCCGACCCACTCGAAGGAAGCGCCGCAGTTCGCGCTCCACAGGTTCAGCCGCCGGTAGGCATTGGCGATGATGAGCATGGGAATCGCGGTCAGGATGATGATCGGCCCGCTGCCGTAAGCCGCGGCCGAGGCGAGCCCGGCGATGGTCAGCCCGATCGAGGCCGCCGGAGCCGAAGCCGCCATCCCGATAACGGTGTCTTCGGTCACCCCGATCGCGTCGGGCTCAAGCCCTGTGTGCTCCAGGATGGCCACGTTAACAGGAGTTGCGGGTCGATCCGACATCTCGGCTCCGCTTCTGCGGCGTTTTGTGTATACGGCATGCACCCGCATTGTGCCGCCTTCCGGGCCCTGCTTCCAATCGGCCGCAGCCGCGCTCGCCCGCACCCCCGCTCACCTGCCCGCCGCGTGCAGCGCCAACGTCTCCCTGGGCCCGCCGCGGGCGGCGCTCCGCTCTGGGCCTGCTGCATCGGACGCTATCCTATTAATCTAGTCGACATTGTAGGTTCAGGATCGTGCGGGATCGCTCAAGGGCGTGCCCGGGCATGCAAGATCCTGCGGGAATCCCTGGAGGCTCCGTGGCCCTGCCGGACTTCCTGGTGATCGGTGCCCCGAAAGCGGGCACCACGGCGCTGCATGTCGCGCTGGCCGGTCACCCGGGCCTTTACCTGTCAGCGATCAAGGAGCCGAAGTTCTTCCTCTCCGACGGACCGCCGCCGACCAGGGGCGGCCCGGGGGACGCGCTGACCTACCGCGAGCACGTATGGCGCAGGGAGGACTACGAGGCCCTGTTCGAACCTGCTCCGCCCGGCGCGCTGCGCGGCGAGTCGACACCGCTGTACCTCTACGACCGTGCCGCGATGCGCCGGATACGCGAGGCGATCCCCGGCGCCAGGCTGATCGTGATCGTGCGCGATCCGGTTGAACGGGCGCACTCGAACTGGACGCATCTGTGGTCGGCGGGCCTGGAGCCGGTCGACGACTTCGTCCGGGCCTGCGGTGAGGAGGAGCGCCGGATCGCCGCGGGCTGGGCCAGCTTCTGGCACTACATCGGCCTCGGCCGCTACGGCGAGCAGCTCCAGTACCTGTACACGCTGTTCCCGCGCGAGCAGGTACTGGTCATCCGCTACCGGCTACTGGTCGACGAGCCCGCGAAGAGCCTCGACCGGATCTGCGCGTTCCTCGGGGTCGCCCAGGGCGTGCTGGCCGAGATACCGCGGCAGAACGTCACCTCCCACCCGGACTCCACGCTGGCGCACCGGGCCGTCTCGCTGGCGCAGCGAGCGGGCAGTGCGGTGGGCGGCCGGATCCCCGGCCTGACCGCCGCCGCCCTGACCGGCCCGCTCGAGCGCTTCCTGCAGCGCCATAGCCGCGAGCGCCAGCCGCTGAGCTGGGAGCAGCGCCAGGAACTCCTGCCGCGCTTCGAGCGCGACATCGAGCTGCTGGAAAAAGTCCTCGGCGAGGACTTCCGCGACTGGCTGCAGCCGCGGGAGCGCTCGGGCGGCATGGTCGGTGCCCGGCCCGCCGGGCAAGGGCAGGCCAAGAACGGCCGCCTCGGTTAAGCGTGGCGCGAGCCGGGCCAACCTGCCAGCCGGTCCACCGCGTTCAACGCAGCTCGGTGACCAGGGCGTGGGATCCGTCCGGCTCGGTCACCTCGTAATACAGCCGGCGCCGGCCGCCGGGCAGCGGCACGATATCCAGGTACCGCAGGCCGCCGCCGTGATACGGCGAGGAGGCCAGCGGGCCGCTCCACAGCGAGGTGAGCGCGGCCGGGTCCGTGCCGGTTGCCACCCCGGTCCGTTCCTCATAATTCTCCGCCGCACTCGCGCGGCCGTCGTAGTAAGCCGTCACCGTCTCCACGCCGAAATCGACCGTGGTGACCCGCGTCCCCCTGGAATCCCAGCGGCCCGGCGTCCCGCTCAGCGCGGTGCCGTGCCATGTCCAGGCCAGGCCGTCCACGCTGGTGGCGTACTCGGTGGTCATCTGGTCGGCCTGCAGCGGGTCCTCCAGCGGGTGGCATGACGCCCACAGATGCCATCGGCCGTCGTGGTGGCGGATCACCGGGTCTTTCACGCCCGTCTTGGCGTCGCCGGGCAGGATCGTGTGCCGCAGGCCGGTGTCGAATTCCGCGGGATGGGCGGCCTCGGTCATCTCCACGCGCCAGTGCTTGGTGCCGGGCGTGGCACAGCTCAGGTAGAGCCGCCAGCGTCCCTCGGGCGTGCGGACCAGGGCCGGCCGCTCCAGCGAGTCGGCGGCCAGGTCCTCCTTGCCGATCAGCAGCAGCGTCTCGAACGTCTCGCCGTCCGCCGACCGCGCCACCGCCACCGCATAGCCCCGGCCCTGGACCCCGTATCCCACCGGCCGCCTGAGCCGGTACGCCAGGAAGATCTCCCCGTCACCCTGGACCGCGCACGGCGCCCCGGCCCAGTATCCCGGCCCGATGCCGGGGGCACGAGCGGCCACGACGCTGCGTTCGGGCTGGGGGAGGAGCATCAGCGATTCCTTCTCTGCTATTCACACCGGAATAATGGATAAAGGGTGACCACCGCACGATACCCCAGGTTAGGATCGCCCCTCGGCACCCCATGTGGTTTCCCTGCAGCCGGTCGCCGCCGCAGCCGCGAAAACGCCGCCAGCCCTGGGAGCCTGCCTAGGCGGACACGTAGTCACGCCAGGAACGGCGCGGCTCGAAGCCGAGCACTTGCCGGGCCCGGTCGATCGCGAGCAGCGTGCCGAATTCCCCGATCTCGCGGGTCAGCCGCACATCCGGGAAGACCTCGGCCAGCAGGCCTGCCGACGGGCGGTTCATCACGGTGTCCGCCGCGGCGATGATGAACGCCGGGCTGCGGCCCATGGCCACGATGTGGGGCAGGCTGAGCGCCAAGCGGCGCACGTCCTCGGCATCTGTCATCCAGCCGCCTCCCAGGTCATGTCATCCGCATGCGCCCAGGCTAAGCCCCTCGGGCTCGGACGGCTCACCGCCAGGCCGAACACCCGCTCGGCGTTGGCGTGCAAGAACAGCTCCGCGACCTCGTCGTCGAGCTGCAAGCTGGGCAGGTCTTTCAGGCAGTCGGCGGCGGGCCAGGCCGGGTGATTGGAGCCGAACATGACCTTGCGGCGGCCGTGGCCGCGCAGGTAGTCGACCAGCTCGCCGGGATAGCGGCTGGCCTTGTAGGCGGAGGTATCGATGTAGACGTTGGGGTACTTAGTGGCCAGCGAGATCATCTCCGCAGTCCACGGGTAGCCGATATGGCCGCCCACGATGACCAGCTCGGGGAACTCGAGCGCCACCGTGTCCAGGTAGGGGATGGGCCGGCCGGGCTCAGACGGGCGAAGCGGGCCGGTGTGCCCGACCTGAAGGCAGAACGGGATGCCCAGCTCGATGCATTCGGCGTACAGCGGGTAGTAGCGGCGGTCGCTGGGCGGTAGGTTCCACAGCCACGGCAAGACTCGCAGGGCCCGGAAGCCAAGGTCGCGGACGCAGCGCCGCAACTCCCGCACGGCGTCCATCGGGCGGGCCAGGTCCACGGCGGCGACGCCCGCGAACCGGTCCGGGTAGCTGCGGACCATAG